>NZ_LR134383.1:2057500-2357500 GCF_900637635.1 Legionella jordanis | reverse complement strand
TGTCAGGAACTTATCATTATACGAAAGGTCGATTAATAAAAAACACAACAAGCGGTGAAGGATAGTCGCAGCTGAATCAAACTGCGTATATACTTTTTTAATAGATGAGTTAGTCAATTTTAAGTAAGCGCATGGCACAACAACCACAGCAACAGGGTAGCGGTGATAACTCGATGGCTCCAGTGTGGATCATGGTCCTACTGTTTTTCACGCTGTTCTTTATTTGGAAATTAGGTCATCAATACATTGTCTCTTTTATTTTTTACCTGAATGTATTGCAGGCGAAACTAATTTCGTTCTTTGTTACCAGCCCTGATCTCGAAAGCAAAGTCTATTTAATGCAGACCATTGACCCAGCTACTGTTAACTGGGATCAATTCATTGAATTAACGCGCAGCGTTGGGGATTATATTCGCTACCCCATTGTAGTGCTGCTGGTATTCCTTTCCATCCTCCTGTATCGCTCAAATGTAACTCTTCGATTCAGAAGGGCCCATAACATGAAGACATTACGTGCACAAGAGCAGCATAATTGGCTGGCCATCATGCCGATTATTAAAGAAGATTTGGTGAGCATGGATATTAATAAAGGCCCCTGGGCCATGGCTCTATCTCCCATGGAGTTTGCTCGAAAATACAAATTGCTCAAAAAAGATGATGCCTTACTGGATAATCCAGTACCCGGTCAGGAAATGACAGCAGGAATTCGCAAAGGAGATGCTAAACGAGTCTTTACCTTACAACTCGGACCTTACTGGGATGGTTTTGAAAGATGCCCTCCACAAGCTTATGCACTCGCTGCAGCGTTCATGGCTCGCATGAATCGTGATAGAGGTTCTGCCAGTTTGATAATGGAATCACTGGATAAATCTTATGCAGCGGGAAAAATGGATTATTCTGTTGCTAAAGCAATTCTTAAGAAATATCAAAATGCTGAAAATGTGCAGGAAATTTTAAGTAAACATGCCTATCTTTTAACAGTGATGGCTTCTCTGCTTGAAGCTGCAAGGGAAGATGGAGTGGTACCAAGCTCAGAATTTTTATGGTTAAAGCCCATTGATCGCCGATTATGGTATATGCTTAATTGTGTGGGGCGCCAAACACCCTTTGTTGAGGTGGCTGGGCCTTTTGCTCATTGGCGTGCCGAAAAAGTTATGGGCAGACGCTCCTTAGTCCCCATGATAGATGAAGCCATTAAAGCATTGGAAGTTGCGGTGAAAGAAGTCAAATTAACACCCAAAGAGTTGCAGGAGTTAGAGCCATGATGCGTGGTATTGAGTCACGTCACGAAATTGACCCAACTCAGCTTTTGCGGGATACACGCACGCTGGGTCAACGTTTTGCGGATTTTTTTTCCGACACAACAAACGTGTCAATTGTCCTGGTGTCTCTGGCGGCTGTCTCCTATTATTTATCCGAAGTTTCAACATTAATGTTGGTTGTTGGGGCTCTGATTTTTCTTTATACCTATTCCTGTAAACAAAAATTGCCTTTTCGCCTGCCTAAAATTGCCAAGGTGAAAGACTACAATGACTTAAAACCTGGAATTGGTACTCCGAATACCGCGAGAGGCATTGCATTCTTTGGCAATGACCGGAAAACAAAAGAGGAACTGTGGTTTGCTAACGACGACTTAAGAACCCATGCTCTTATTTTTGGATCTACGGGTAGCGGTAAAACGGAAACCTTAGTTTCCCTAGCCTACAATGCCCTGGTTCAAGCTAGTGGTTTTATTTATGTAGATGGTAAAGGGGACAACTCTCTTTATGCCAAAGTTTTCTCAATGGTGCGCAGCATGGGCCGAGAAGACGATTTATTGCTCATCAATTTCATGACTGGTGCACGTGATATTGTGGGTCCTCAGGAAAGGCGCTTATCCAATACCCTAAACCCATTCTGCCAAGGCTCTTCTAGCATGCTTACTCAGCTTGTGGTCAGCCTGATGGGATCTTCAAATCAATCGTCAGACGGCGATATGTGGAAAGGGCGTGCCATCAGTTTCGTTGAAGCATTGATGAAATTATTGGTTTACATGCGTGATGAGGGGGCGCTTCTTCTTGATGCCAATACCATACGAAACTATTTTGATTTAGGCCGCCTCGAATCCATCGTGCTCGACAAAGTTTTTCCTCGAGATGAACAGGAAGCGGTGAATATAGAATCGGTGCCTAAATTAATCACCGATCCACTTCGAAATTATTTATTTAACTTGCCTGGTTATAATAAAGAGAAGAAAGGAAAACAAGTTTCACAAGTGCTGGAGCAACATGGTTTTATCACCATGCAGCTGGTTCGCGTCTTTTCATCTTTAGCTGATACCTACGGTCATATTATCCGTACTAATTTGGCCGAGGTGGATTTTAAAGACGTGGTACTCAATCGACGAATCCTTGTTGTGCTTCTACCTGCTTTGGAAAAATCCCCTGATGAATTATCCAACTTGGGAAAAGTCATTGTCTCTTCTCTAAAAGCCATGATGGCCGCAGGTTTGGGTGACCAGGTGGAAGGTGATTACCGAGATGTGATTGAGCGCAAGCCCACCAACTCGCCAACTCCTTATATGTGCATCCTGGATGAATATGGTTATTATGCGGTTCAGGGCTTTGCAGTGGTTCCTGCACAGGCACGTTCTCTGGGCTTCTCAGCCATATTTGCCGGGCAGGATTTGCCTGCTTTCCAAAAAGCATCCAAGGAAGAAGCTGCATCTATCGGTGCCAACACCAATATAAAAATTTGCATGAAGCTAGAAGACCCAACAGAAACCTGGGATTTCTTCACCAAAACAGCTGGGGAAGCTTATGTAACGAAGGTTGACTCATTCCAGACAAAAGAAACCAGTGTGGCAAACAGTTATCTGGATACAAAAAGTTCATCTTTTGAAAAACGGGCTCGTATCGACTTATTGGATTTGAAGGAGCAAACGGAAGGTGAGGCTCACATTTTCTTTAAATCTAAAATTGTTCGTGCGCGAATGTTCTATGCTAATCCAAAACCCGTTAAACAATTAAAGCTGAACCAATTTTTGAAGGTAGAGCCACCACCTGATGACTATTTAATGAAGCTGCAAAAGCAGTTATCGGGCTTCCAAAAGATTCTTGAAAGTGGTGATCTGAGCATTAACAAACTCGTTGAGACTGAGGAAATAAATTTAATCACCAAAGCCTTGCACGAGTCCAATATTCGCGAACCGATTGAACGCGGCGTGGCTGCTCTGTTGGCCTTTCATGGTCATAATGAACCGCCCCCTCTGGAAGAATTGGTTGAGGAAGAAGAGGAAGGGGCATTAACGATTTTTGCCAAACTTCGTCATTCAGCCAATGGTCTGCCAATACTGGTAAAAGACGTCGAGCAATTCTCGCAACCGCTATTACCTATTAATGAAACAAGAAATTACTTATCCACTATCGAGCGTGCTTCCGGGGCAAAAGATAAATACGCCGGTACGGTAGCCAATGAATTAATAAAAGACTTTCAAATGGCAACCAGTTATCCGCCTCAGGAAAGAGATGAAATTTCTTCTTCAGATTTGACGCAATTGATTAATACTTTGTCTGATAATATTGCAAGAGAACGAGAAAAGGCCCAATCCAAATCCTCTGAGGAATTATAAGGTAATTTTGCATTCCTAATTTCAAGGATTTGCTTCTTTTTATTCTCGAGCAGCTCGCACTCCAAAGACATAGACCTGGTTAAGACTATTCAAGTCTAAATTCAGGTCTGAATCACGCCTTTACTGTTCCTTAACCATCTAAACCACAGGAAATTACAAGAACATCTTGTAACGCGATGATTTGTATGTTTTTATTTGTTGGAGTTAAAAATCTAATTATTAAGAGGCTTCAGGTGAAACATTCGCGTCATCGCTTAATCAGTTTCTCTTTATTTTATGTTGCTTTATTGGCCTCACTTTTACTACAGGGCTGCCATAGGAGGCAGTATTTCGCTCCTGTCGGCGAGGATCCGCAGTTGCCCCGAAAAGTAGAAGGTGCTTCAGACAAAGCAGTTATTGGTTTGCAGAAGCGATTAAGCAAATGTGGGGCAAAAGTCATTACCATTGGTTCCGATTATTTAATCTCAATCCCTTCTGCCGCTTTATTTGCTGATCAATCTCCGAGATTAACTTGGCAGTCTTATGGTGTACTAAACAATGTGGTGTTATTTTTAAAACAATTTCGCAAGGTTGCCATTACGGTGACCAGCTACAGCAGCAAATACATTTCACCAAAACGCGAGCATGCCTTAACACTCGCAAGATCAAGGGCAGTAGGCGATTACCTTTGGTCTCAAGGGATTGATAGTCGTTTCATCTTTACAGTTGGGCTTGGCAGTGATAAACCTATTATGGCTTGGGCCGATGGCGGCGACAAATCACCCAATTCACGTATAGAGATTACGTTTAGAGATGCAATTATTTAGGTGGCGATGCAATGAGTCGAGAGGCTTGGAATAATATTATACAGTCTAAAGGATTTTATATCCGTAGCTACCGTAAAGGATTAACCTGGGTTATTCTATCGCTTGGCGTTAATTTAATTTTACTTCTTTCAATTTATTACGTGCATTTTAATGAACCAGAACCTGATTATTATGCAACGAGTGGGATTGCTCCGCCTGTAAAACTGACCTCACTCAATGAAAGAAATTATTCAAGTAATTATTTGCTTCCACCCGATCCTGTTGATGAAGACATGACGAGGGTCATACCGCAATAATCGAGGACATTATGGCTGAAGATGCTTTGACAACTGTGGCAATTAGAAACACGTTTTACCGTGATAGCCAACGGAAAGTGATGCTTGCTCTTTTGATTTCGGTCATACTGAATTTCATTTTGTCTTCTTTACTGTTTTATTTATTAACGCATCCTCCTGCTCCTAAATATTTTGCTACAAGCATTAATGGCCGTATTACACCTTTATACCCACTTAATGAGCCAAACCAATCCGATTCCGCCATTTTACAATGGGCAAACCAGGCTGCGATTGCTGCCTTTACTTACAATTTCGTGAATTATCGTGAGGAACTGCAAGCTTCTTCAGGTTTTTTCACAGCAGAGGGTTGGACTCAGTTTCTAAATGCATTGCAGGAATCCAACAACCTGGATGCAGTGAAGGCCAAAAAATTAATTGTTTCCGCTGTGGCTACTCGGGCACCAATCATTTTGCAGAAAGGCATTCTTAATGGCAGATATTCATGGCGTGTTCAAATGCCAATATTAGTCACCTATCAAAGTGCTAGTGAATTTTCCCAACAAAATAACGTCGTCACCATGTTAATAACCCGGGTGTCCACATTGAATTCACCTCGCGGTATTGGTATAGCTCAATTTGTTGTAGGTCCAGCTACTGGTGGGATAAGTTGATGAATAAAAATAATAAAACTTCAATTCTAAAGATTTTTATTTGTGTTTTTTTTATTCAAATTATTCCAGGTGCTTGTTTTGCAACTGATCAATCCGATTCGGCACAACAGGCATTACAGCAATTGCGGCTTTTACAGCAAAAATTATCTCAGGGGAATAATACTCAGGCTCCAGCTGGACAGGCACCAGCCAATGCCGTTCCAGCAAGTCCAGCAGTACAAGCGGCTGCGGCTAATAATCCGCCACCCAGACCACCTGCGCCTCAAGCGCCACCACCGGCTGAGAACAACGCAGCTCCAGTGATGACTCAGGCAGATAATGAATTAATTGACAGCCAAGCTTTTGAAACAGTAACAAGACAACTGTTTCCGCTAACACCTGAGCAAATCATGAGATTGAAACAAATTTATCATGCCTCTGAATACGCTCAGGCCGCAAGTGCTGGCACGCCGCCTAAGCCAACCGCTACTTCCCAGTTTGTAAATTTATCACCTGGCTCAACTCCACCTGTCATCCGCTTGTCTCAAGGATTTGTGTCCTCGTTGGTTTTTCTCGACTCCACAGGAGCACCTTGGCCAATCAGTGCTTATGATTTAGGCGATCCCTCTTCCTTTAATATCCAATGGGATAAAACTAGCAATACCCTAATGATCCAGTCTCTCAAACTGTATACTTACGGGAATTTGGCTGTGAGACTGCGTGGATTAAATACTCCCGTGATGCTCACATTGATTCCAGGTCAAAAGGCTGTGGATTATCGCGTTGATTTGCGAGTACAGGGATTAGGACCCAATGCAAAGGTAATGCCAATGGAAGAGGGAATTCCTCCTAGCGCAAGTGATATTTTATTACATGTATTAGACGGAGTACCCCCTCCCGGTAGCCAACGTTTGACAGTAAGTGGCGGCGACGCTCGAGCCTGGTTATTAAACGAGAAAATGTATGTCAGGACAAACCTCACTGTTTTATCACCAGGTTGGATAGGCAGCATGACCAGTGCGGACGGAATGCACGCTTATGAAATGCAAAAATCCCCAGTTTTATTGGTTTCTTGGCATGGGAAGGTCATGCAGCTTAAGGTAGAAGGGTTATAATCAAATGGCAGGTAGAAAAGACAATCTTAAGGCACTCTTTACCAACACACGCTCACGAGTAATTATTATTTTTACTGCGGTTTTGCTGATTGTGGCTGTAGTTGTTGGCGTGATTAAATTGCGTTCCTCCTCTCAGGTAGGTCCCGGTGCCGAGGCAACAGTTGCCGGTGTGCCCGGATCGATACAATCCATTCCTGGTGGTTTAAATCCCACTGCTCAATATGCAAAATTACAACAAGAACAAAATGTTAGCCAAGCCCAGTCAGCCCTTAAAACCGGAGGGAGCGCTATTCCGACCATCATTCGCTCACAAGCTTTGGGAGAAGGCGTGCAAGCGGTAGGTCCCCAAGGTGGAGAAGGCGGTGTTGGTTTTGCAACCTTAGCACGAGAAGATGAAGCAGGGGCACAGCGAAGCCTCTGGATTCAATCCCTACAAAGCAACAACTGCAATAAAGCGACGATGAATTCTGTGATGACCCAAGGCGCTACTATTACTGATTTGAAGGCAGCTTGTTCTTGCACTCAATTGCACGCAAATGGCTATCAACTGCAAGAATTGCAACAAGTATGCTCTTGTAAGGAATTACGTGCTGCAGGCTTTAACTCAAGGCAGCTTAAGGAAGCCGGTTTCAGTGCTGGGCGATTACGGTTATGCGGCTTTGACGCTTGTGAATTACGCAATGCCGGTTTTACCGCTCAGCAGATGAAAGATGGTGGCTTTACTGATGGAGAATTAAAGGGTGCGGGTTTTTCGGATAATGAAATTGCCCAAGCAAGTGGCCTACCTAATGGTATAAGCGATGCGGATGTGCGCAAAGCTGGATGTCAGGTGGATGCATTAAAACGTTTACGTGCGCAAGGTGTTTCAGCAGCTGCTATTCGCCGTATAAGTGGCTGCTCTGCTGAACAATTGAAGGCTGCAGGTTATACTGCACAAGATTTAAAAAATGCAGGATTTAGTGCTGCTGACCTTATTCGTGCCGGGTTTAGCCCTGCTGATCTGAGGAGGGCAGGTTTTAGTGCCAGGGATTTGCTAAATGCAGGGCTGACTCCTGAACAATTAAGTCAGGCTGGTTATACTCCTGCCGAAATCGCGACTGCTGAAGCAGAGTTACCTCCTGGCATAACTCCGGCTGATATCAAAGCAGCAGGATGTGATGTTGAAGCTTTAAAAAAGGAACGTTTAGCTGGAGTCAGCGCTAAGTTGATTCGTCAATATGCAGGTTGTAGCGCGCAAGCTTTAAAGGCTGCAGGTTTTACGGATCAAGATTTGGCAAATGCTGGCTTTACACCGGCGCAAATTGCTGCAGCCGCGGATGATAATAGTATTCGGGCTGCAGGTTGTGATCCTAATAAATTAAAAGTTTTGCTTGCTCAAGGTGTTACAGCCAAGAGGATTCGTGCTTTGAATGGTTGTTCTGCTGCTGCCTTGAAAGCTGCTGGCTTTAGTGCGGCTGCACTGAAAGACGCCGGTTTTTCTGATGCCGATTTAGCTAATGCTGGCTTCACTCCTGCACAAATTGCTGCCGCAAATCCTCTCATAGATGCCATTCGTGCAGCAGGTTGCGATCCTAACAAGTTAAGAGCGTTAAGATTGCAAGGAGTTTCAGCCAGTCAAATACGTGATTTGAATGGATGCAGCCTGGATGCGTTAAAGGCTGCTGGCTTTGATGCCAAATCTCTATCAGATGCCGGATTTACACCGGAACAGCTTTTAGCGGCTGGTTTTAGCCCGGATCAATTGCGTCAAGCTGGTATAACTACCGCGGCACTTGCTGCCGGAAGGACCGCCGATTGCAGTGTTGCCTCTCTAAGAGCTGCACGTGCGGCTGGTGTTTCCGCGGCAACGATAAAGCAGACACTCGGCTGCAGTGCTGCTGCCATGAAAGCAGCAGGTTATACGGCAGCAGAATTAAGAGCCGCAGGCTTTACTGCAGCAGAATTAAAAAATGCTGGCTTTAGTGCTGCTGATCTCAAAGCTGCTGGTTTTAGTGCAAGAGAATTGAGAGATGCAGGTTTCAGTGCTGCAGACCTTAAAAATGCTGGTTTTTCTGCTGCGGAATTGAAGGACGCAGGGTTTAGTGCTACTGATCTTAAAAATGCAGGCTTTAGTGCCAGTCAATTAAAAGCTGCCGGTTTTAGCGCTAAAGATTTGAAAGAGGCTGGTTTCAGTGCAACTGACCTTCGCCAGGCCGGTTATTCGGCAAAGGATTTAAAAGATGCAGGCTTCAATCAGGATGAATTAAAACAGGCAGGGTTTAGCGATGCTGAGCTTCAAAATGCCGGTTTTCCTCCTTCTCAAGTCGCCAGTTTGCAACAAGCTTCGGCTGGATCAGTAACCCCCTCGGCAGTTCCAGCTATCCCTTCAGTTCCTGGCGCGGAAAATCCTGCCAATCTGGCTGCAACAGAAGCCGCCAATGCCAGGCAATTGCAGTCCATCCTTGATCGACAAAACCGCCAGCTGGCGGATCAACGATATCAACAAAAAATACAACAACGAGTAAGTCAGATGATGGGTACTGCGAATCAATCCTTGCAAGCCTGGCAGAAAGTGGCGGTTCAAACCTATGCTTCTGGTAACGAACCGAAAGAAGAAAAGGCTGCAGCCGCAACGGTTACAACTACAGAACAGCAAACCACTACAACAGTACAGGCAACAAACCCAGGCGGCGGCGGACCGGCTGCGCAAAGAGCTATTATTAAAACTGGAGATGTTCTTTTTGCAGTAATGGATACTTCAGTCAATAGTGATGAACCAGGACCTATCTTAGCTACTATTGTTTCTGGCAAGCTTAAAGGAGCTAAGTTAATCGGAAGTTTTAATCTTCCAAGCAATGCCGACAAAATGGTCATAAGCTTTAATACCATGTCTGTTCCTGGGGCTCCGAAAACAACATCAATCAGCGCCTATGCCATTGATCCAAATACAGCAAGAACAGCACTTGCAAGCAGAGTGGATCACCATTATCTTTTGCGCTATGGCTCCTTGTTTGCCTCTTCTTTCCTGGAAGGATTCGGAAATGCTTTCCAATCAGCGAACACAACGGTGACGATTGGAGGAACAGGCGGTGGTGATAACATTACCGTCCAGAATGGCATTGGGCGTTCAGCTTTGCAAAATGCTGTCATTGGGTTGGCAACAGTCGGTAAAAGCTGGGGACAGGTTGCACAGCAACAATTTAGTACACCCACAACGGTGGAAGTTTATGCAGGCACTGGCTTGGGTATACTATTTACTCAAGACGTAACCTCATTTTAAAAACTAATGAGTAGGTAAGAAATGGCAGAAGATGACATTAATGAATACAACGAAGAGTATCACTTTTCGGATTTAGATGCTCTTGAACCTGAGCCTGGTGCTGAAGAAAGGGTTTCCACCACAACAGTTGAGAAGAGACAAACCAGTACAAATTTAAGACGTAATGCCATTATTGCCATTGTGGTTATTGTGCTCTTGATGCTTGCTTATAAATTTCTAGGGCCATTGTTCACCAAGAAGCCGCCGTCGGATCTTGTGCCTCCGATGAACACAACAGCTCAACCCATCACGCCAGCACCGACTGTAACAGATATTCCACCTGTTACTCAGCCCGCTGCACAGCCAGTACAGGAGCAAACGACCACTACTGTTTCTACTCAGTCATCGCCTGCTAATATCAGTAGTAATGAATTATCACAAATTAACCAGAGGCTATCTACCCTGGAGGCGAATCAACAGAATCTCCGTTCAGAAATGGACTCGTTAAACAATCAATTAGCCACTGTAAATTCCAATATTAATCAACTAGCTGATAAAATGGCTCAGCTTAACCAAACTTTTACAATTTTAGTCTCAAGAGTTGAACAACAATCCAAAGAACTGACTATACTATCAGTACGAGCTAAACCCAAAGTGGTGAAGCGCGTTGTGATAAAAACACCTCCGCCGCCAACCTATTTTATTCAAGCCGTGATTCCTGGGCGTGCTTGGTTAATTGCACAAAACGGGTCTACAATTACCGTAAGAGAAGGGACACGGGTTGCCGGTTATGGTGTTGTTAAGCTGATAGATTCTAGACAAGGAAGGGTCATCACTAGTTCTGGCAGAGTGATCAGATTTAGTCAGCAAGATAGTTGAGGCGCTTATGTCTGGTGGAAATAATGGCAATTCTGTAATCACTTGGCTTACAAACCAAGCCGATGTTTTAAATAATATTGCTAATAATCTTTTGCCAGTTGAAAGACTTGTGACAGGTGCGGCTTATCTGATTGGATTGGCATTTGCCTTTAAAGCCATCTACAGCTTAAAAACTTACGGCGAATCCAGAACGATGATGTCGAGCAATACAAGTATTAAGGAACCTTTAGCCTATTTATTAGTGGCGGGGGTATTTATTTGGTTTCCAACGGGTTTGGCAATCCTGTTACAGACTACTTTTGGTTCGTCTAATATATTGGCTTACGCTCCCGTAAATAGCAACAATCAGGCTATTACGGCTGTTTTTGGTAGTGGAAGCACGATAGGCAGACCACTTGCCATCATTATACAAACCATTGGTGTGATTGCATTTGTTCGCGGATGGGTATTAATTGCGCGCTCGGCTTCTCAAGGTCAACCACCAGGAGGTACAGGGAAAGGACTAATGCACGTTTTCGGGGGGATTTTAGCTATGAACGTTGTAGCAACGCTTCAAATCATCAATAATACGCTTTATGGTACAAGTTAATCGTTTTTAATAGGAGAAATGTAAGTGAATATGCCCTTAAATCTAAAGCAAAATGCTAAGCAGCTGCTTATGTTTATTGCTTGTTTGACTTTGATGATATTTGCAGGAGAAGCGCTTGCTGGAGGCAAAACGTTGGGAAATATGGCATCCAGTATCACTGGCTCATTTACAAGCATTGCCAAATTGATTACTGCAGGCTCCTACCTTGCGGGTCTAGGTTTTTCAATCGGTGCCATTATGAAATTTAAGCAACATAAGGATAACCCCACACAAATTCCAATTGGAACCCCAATTGCGTTGGTTTTTATTGCTGCTGCCTTGCTTTTCCTACCTTCCATTTTAGGTGTAGCAGGACAGACCATGTTTGGTGAAAGTGGTTCAGTAGCAGGTCCGTCTGGAACAATCTTTGGTAGTTCTTAATTGTTTTGGGGTACAAATCAGGAAGACATTAGGCCTTCCTGATTTTTTATGTGTATTTTTCTAGGGGCGAGTAGCAGTAAATGGCAGGAAAGCAAGAACGTGGCTCTTTAAAACTCATCGCCAGCCCTGGCTCCTGGCGCTTGTATTCGGCCAGAAAAGCGGATGAACGTTTTAAAACCTTTGAGTTGAAAGTATTTCAAAGGGATCGCTACACTTGTCAATTTTGCGGTTTTCAGGCGAAATTATTTCAGGAAGTGGTGAATCTGGATTATGATTTCACGAACAACCGCATGGCTAATTTGGCTACAGCCTGCTGCTTTTGCGCCCAATGTTTTTTTGTTGAATCCGTGGGGGTTGGTGGATACGGAGGCGGGACTCTAATCTATCTTCCGGAACTTACTCAACCTGAATTAAATAGTTTATGTCATGTGCTCTTTTGCGCGATTACCAATGACACAGGGTATAAGAGTAGCGCCCAAAACATATACCGAAGTTTTAAATTTCGTTCACAAATTGTTGAAGAGAAATATGGAGAGGGTACCAGTGACCCAGCAATATTTGGGCAATTAATCATTGATTCGGGGGTAACTCCCGAAGTCGCGGATAGCTTATTTCAGAACATACGACTATTGCCGTCTAGAGCTAAATTCCGCAAACAAATAGAACGATGGGCAGCGAGTGCCCTAGAGGAAATTACCGAGAATAAGTAACCAGTGTTGGCCGTAAATACTTGCCAACTGATGTAAATACACTGAATTCATTCTCATTTGGCAATGATGAGCTACAGTTACACTAAGGTTTCATTATTCTCATTCAAGTGTAAATAGTAGGAAATGACATGGCAAAATGGGTAGAGTCATTTTTTGAAGGGGTTGATACCTTCTTCGCCTGGTTAAGTACTTCGCTAAAGCAAACGACTGAATCCTATTGTGATTTAGAAACGGCAGACAGTCCAACGGTGCTTGTCAATCACGATGGTAGTTTATTATCAATTTTAAAGATCGAGGGGATTACTGCTCTTGCCGGAAGCGAAGAATTCGAACGCCTCGTTGAAGGCTTAAGTAATGCATTCCAAGCAGCTATGGGAAGGCCTGGTCATGCCTTGCAGGTTTATTTCAGCCACGATAAGCAAAATATAAAAAAGGTAATACAGGACATTTATGCTCCGGCCGAGTCAACTGCGAAAAGACTGGAGTTGAGCCTTGATGATCTCTTTAACGAACGGGTTAATTTCCTGGCTCAATATTGCGCTGAAGAACGAGTGTTTTTTGTTTTATACACGCGTCCATATAACTTGGCTCAAGATCAATTAAAGACAGCCAATAAAGCAAAAATGAAGATGCTTAAGGACATGAAAGCCCCTCCTTTTAAAAACACTCAAACGGTGTATGCGGCAATACCTGAGCTGCGTGATACCCATGATGCTTATGTTCGTTCCATAATGAATGATCTTGAATCCCTAAATATTTTTGCCCGATTAATGGAAGTGCATGATGCTGTTCATGCAATTCGAATGACTGCCGACCCTGATTTCACCGCCGATGACTGGAAAGCAACTTTACCCGGTGATCGTATAATTCCCCGCGAAATCAATGGCTTTGACGGAGATGCTTCTGATCTATTATGGCCCTCTCTATCCAAGCAAGTGATTCCTCGAGATGCAGAGGCCCTGGATTTGAGAACGGTTCGCGTAGGAAATAAAATTTATTCTTCCGTTTTCATTGATCTGTTTCCCAAAGACTTGCGCCCGTTTGTTAATCTATTTTCTCGTATTCTTCCTTCACACATTCCGTGGCGAATTTCGTTTCTGGCGGAAAGTGAAGGATTAAATACCCTCAAACTCAAAGGATTGCTGGCTGCAATTTTGAGTTTTTCATCCGCTCAAAATCGCCTAATTAGCGATTCGGTTAATTTGCTTAAATACTTACAGTTAAATACTGACGATGCCATAGTGAGACTTCGCGTTGTGGCTACCACTTGGGCCCCTGAAGATCAAATTCCAGTTTTAAGACGCCGTAGTTCCGAATTGGTAAAAGCCATTCAAGGATGGGGCTCGACAGATGTTTCAGAAATTTGTGGGGATCCCTTTGCCGGATTTGTTTCCAGCATGCTTGCAACCACGCTTCGAAGCGCTGCTGTGCCTTCCGTTGCCCCTTTGTCTCATATTATCGGTATGTTGCCAATTACCCGACCTGCTTCTCCTTGGGAGCAAGGTGCGCTGTTGTTTCGTACCCCGGATGGTAAACCTTGGCCGTTTCAACCCGGGTCAACACAACAGACAACATGGATTGATCTAGTCTATGCCCGTCCTGGTTCTGGTAAATCCGTATTGTCCAATGCCTTGAATTTAGCCCTATGTCTTTCTGGAGGATTAACACGCTTACCCAGGATTGCAATTATTGATATCGGACCATCAAGCAGTGGGCTTATTTCTTTGCTTAAAGAAGCCCTGCCTGCTTCCAAACGGCATTTGGTGGCTTATCACCGATTAAGAATGACTCCTGATTATTCAATTAATCCTTTTGATACCCAATTAGGTTGTCGCTACCCCACCGCATTGGAGCGCTCTTTCCTGGTTAATTTTCTAACTCTGCTGACTACTCCTTTAGGAGCTGCTAAACCCTATGATGGTATGGCCGATTTAGCGGGTATGGTGGTGGATGAACTCTATAAAAGCTTGGCAGACGAATACAATCCTACCCCCTATGCACCTGGAGTAGAGGAATTTATCGACAGTATTCTCGAGGAGATCGGTTTTGTCAGAGACTCGAAATCCACTTGGTGGGAAGTTACTGATGCATTGTATTCAGCAGGGTTTGCCCATGAAGCCATGCTTGCACAACGTTATGCCATGCCTTTGCTGGCGGATGCCGCATCCATTTGCCGAACTCCTTCCATTGAAGACTTGTATGAAAAAGTTACCGCCCCCACAGGGGAATCATTAATTAATGCGTTTTCACGAATGATTTCCGCAGCAGTCAGGGAATATCCAATTCTGTCGAGGGTCACAGCGTTTGACATCGGTGATGCCCGTGTTGTGTCTTTGGATTTGGATGAAGTGGCTAAGAGTGGTGGGGATGCAGCCGACCGCCAAACCGCTGTCATGTATATGCTTGCCCGCTACGTGTTGGCGCGTCATTATTACTTAACTGAGGAAAGTTTAGGCAATATCCCTGAGCAATATCAGGAATATCATAGGGACCGTATCCAGGAAATCAGAGAGGATCCCAAACGTATTGTTTATGACGAATTCCATAGAACTTCAAAATCTGCAGCAGTTCGAGATCAAGTTATTATCGACATGCGGGAAGGTCGTAAATGGAAGGTTCAAATTGCCTTGCTTTCACAATCCGTTGAGGACTTTGATGCAATTATGATTGATTTTAGTACGGCTATTTACGTCATGGATGCTGGTCCGTCACAAGCGGTGGAAAAGACAAGCCAAATTTTTGGTTTATCTAATACTGCGAAAACCGCATTGAGAACAAGGGTACATGGACCTCGTCAAGGGGGGGCAACGTTTCTTGTGCAATATGCCACGAAAAATGGGGTAAACGTTCAGCTGTTAACGTTAACTCTGGGTCCTGTTGAATTGTGGGCATTTAGTACTACTGCAGAAGACGCAACGGTGCGTAATCAATTGTATCGTCATTTGGGTCCAGCTGAAGCACGAAGGCTGCTAGCTTCCTTATTTCCAAATGGTTCCGTGGCAAAAGAAATTGAAATGCGTCTGGGATCCATGAAGCAAGGGACTGGGCTCATCGAAGAAGATGCCAAAGAGAGTGTTATCGAGCAATTAGTCGATGACATTCTAAATGCTTACGCCAAAGATCCAAACGTTAAAATGTTGGCTAAGGTTCATTGATGGTTATCTTCAAGCAACAGCCTTTAAGTTATAGCGATTGCCATAAGCAGCTCCAATCGTGCTGACATGAGGTAATTAAAGATTCGAATGTTGCACCGACCGCTATGGTAGGAGCCAATCTATGGATGCATTGCGTAATCAACGTCCCGACCCCGATGCTTTGCTGGCCAAAGTTAAGAACCAGGAGGCTCATGCATCCAGGGGGAAGTTAAGAATTTATTTCGGGGCTTGTGCTGGGGTCGGTAAAACTTACGCAATGCTTACTGAAGCCCGAAAATTAAAAATTGAGGGTTTTGATGTGGTGGTCGGTCTTCTCGAAACGCATGGCCGAAAAGAAACGGATCTTCTTCTTTCCGGTCTTCCAGTTTTACCTCGTAAAACAATTTCCTATCATGGTAAACCCATGCTGGAGTTTGATATCGATGCCGCACTCACAAGAAAGCCGCAACTGATTTTAGTGGATGAGTTAGCCCATTCCAATCTGCCAGGTTCAAGACATCCAAAACGCTGGCAAGACGTTCAGGAGCTACTCGAAGCAGGCATTGACGTATTTACAACGTTAAATGTGCAACATCTTGAAAGCTTAAATGATATTGTTGGTGGTATTACCAACATCCGCATTTCAGAAACCATCCCTGATACTATTTTTGAGCAAGCAGATGAAGTGGTTTTGGTGGATATAACCGCCGATGATTTGTTGCTTCGCTTAAAAGCAGGAAAAGTCTATCAAGGACCTCATGGGGAACTTGCTCAGAAAAATTTTTTCCGTAAAGGCAATTTAATTGCTCTACGCGAATTGGCTTTACGACGCACTGCTGAGAGACTTGAAGAGGATGTCCAAGCCTATCGTATTGAACAATCCATTAACAAAATTTGGAAAACGGATACGGCTTTGTTGGCTTGCATCGGTGAACACCCTGGAGCGGAATACGTTGTTCGCAGTACGGCTCGTTTAGCCAGTCAGCTCAATGCAGAATGGCATGCTATTCATGTTGAAACACCTGAATTGGTTCGTTTGCCACCCAACAAAAAACAGCACGCTCTTAAAGCCTTGAAATTAGCAGAAGAATTAGGCGCGACCACAGCCATCCTAACGGGTAGTGAGATTGCAGCTTCCATTATTTCCTACGCGAAAAATCAAAATTTCTCTAAAATTGTTCTTGGGCGAAGCCGTCCTGCATGGTTGGGCCGAAAATCCGTAAGTTGGCTGATTGCGCAATATGCTCCCGATTTTGATGTACTAATATTAGGTCATGTGCCGTCCAAAGAATCGAAGCCCTCGTCCAATTTAAGCCAGCTCAATATCAAAATAAAAAAGACAGGTCATGGCATCAACCGCTTCCTCATGGCTATTGCGGTGCCGTTGATAACTGCCTTGATTGCTAAAATAGTTCAACCTCTATTGAGTTCGTTTAATGTAGTGCTGCTCTTTTTACCTGGAATCATCTGGGTCAGTATACGTTTAGGGCGAGCGCCAGCGCTGCTTTCCTACGTGCTAATGATATTGTTGCTCGCTACCTATTTTATCCCTCTTAGCTACTCTTTATTGATTCATGATTGGCAGCAACTCATTTTATTAGGACTTTTTTTTGCTCTTTCCTTCCTCGCAGGGCACTTAACTGCGAATTTACGTTATCAAATCTTTGCTGCCGCGCAACGTGAGGCTCGAATGTATGTCCTGTATAAGTTTGCCAAGGAATTATCAGGAGCTTTGCAAGTTGAATCCATTTTAAAATCAACCAGCGTCTATATTCAGAGCGCGTTTAATGTGCGGGTCAGATTGCTGCTTCCTGACGAAGAGGGGCTTCTTAAGTTGCCTGTGGAGAATGATGTTTTATTGGCGGATGAAATGAAAGGCCTGGATTTGGGTATTGCGCAATGGGCTTTTGATCATGAGGAACCAGCAGGATTAGGGACTGATACCCTCCCAGGTAATAATTTCTTTTATTTGCCACTTGTTGCACCCATGCGAACTCGTGGTTTACTGGTGATTAAACCCAATGAAATGGATTGGTTAAAAGCGCCAGAAGAAAGGCAGAGGTTAAATACATTTGCGGCTCTAGCTGCTATAGCCCTGGAACGAGTTCATTTTATACAAATTGCTCAAGAAGCTTTAGTACAAATGGAATCAGAGAGAATAAGAAACTCTCTTTTAACGAGTTTATCTCGTGACTTGCAATCGCCACTTGACTCACTACGAAATTTAGCTGAGTCCTTAGTGAAATCGGATTCCATGTTGACCCCTTTCCAACAGGAATTGGCTCAATCCCTAAAAAGAGAAATTGCTCACCTGGCTGATTTGGTCAGTAACTTGTTGGATATGGCACGCATTAAAAGTGGGGAATTGAAATTAAATCTAGAATGGCGAAGCATCAATGAAATTATTGGCAAAGCTACACAAAATAATTCCTCTCATCCAACACCAGGGATAGAAACACAGATCCCTCAAGAATTACCTTTGCTTTACTTAGATAGTGTTCTCATAGAAAGAGTCATTAGCCTAGTGCTCGATAATGCTTGTAAATACTTCAAACCAGAAACCACATTAATTTTGGAAGTCACGAGAGATAATGACTATCTGCACATTATGGTATATGACAAAAAACCCGAACTTTCGAATGGAGAATCGAAATTGATTCTCGAGCATTTTAGGCAAGGATTTCGAGTTGATTTAGACATTGCCCTTTGTGGGGCCATTGTTGAAGCCCATGGAGGGAATGTTCGTTTAGGACACTCACCAGTAGGGGGAACCGCCGTTATCCTGTCCATACCTCTAAAACCCGCTCCCCAGTTTGTTATGGAGGCCATGAAAAACTGATTAATCTTTACTCAGAGAATAACAGTTGTTATCATGAGAGTTATGAAAGCCCTAATGAAAATGCTCCACTGCATGGTTATTTTGAGTTTGGTTTTATTTTCAATAAAACCATTGTTTAACTATAGTCATCAAAAGGCCACTACATCACCCAGCCAATATACAACGTCAAACAAATGTTCAGGCAGAACCCCAACGACTGTTTCCTACTGCCAAAATTCAAGCTGCTACACTTTGATTGAAAATAAACTGTTACAGAATCTTTATTTGCTTATCCTTACCGGTTTTTTGGTTTTTACATACAAGAATTTTGTTTCTTGTTTACCGAACTCTCGTCTGTTTAGACCCCCAATCCGTCTTTGTTAATGCAGTTATTTTATTGACCTAATGTATCAATGCTTTTGAAGAACTCTAATGCAGTTTATTCATTGCCAAGAGATTAGGTTGTATTGAACTTGATTAATAAGGAATTAAAATGAAACATTTTAAGGGTCTTATCGCGGTTTTTTTTGTCTTAATGAGTATTTCTCATGCAGGATGGTCTTTTTCACTTGGATTTGAAAGTTCAAATCCTGGCACAATTATAAATCTGATTCAAAATTATAATGCCTTTGTTTATTTGGCTTTATTTTTTGGTTTGGGCATTATGTTAGCGTTCACCCCTTGTGTATTGCCGATGGTGCCTATTTTATCAGGAATCATTGTAGGACAGCGTTCATTATCTGGCACTCAGGCGGTTAAACTATCCATCAGCTATGTGTTAGGTATGGCGGTTACTTATGCAACGGCTGGATTGCTCGCAGGCTATATGGGGAGTACCGTCCAAACACTGCTGCAACAGCCCATTGTCATTATTGCCTTTTCTTGTCTGTTCTTGCTAATGGCTATTTCAATGTGGGGTTTTTTCGATCTACGGCTTCCCAATGCCCTCAATAACCGATTGCAAATTTTATGTCGGCGTAATAATAAACCAAATTATGCTTCCGTAGCATTGATGGGTATTATTTCAACTCTGGTGGTATCACCTTGCGTGACTGCCCCACTAATCGCTGTTCTTTCTTACATCGCTCAAAGCGGCCAAGCCATGAAGGGAGGGTTGATTTTATTTGTTATGGCATTGGGGATGGGATTGCCGTTGATATTGGTTGGCGCAGGCCATGGTTCCTTGCTGCCCAAAGTAGGACCATGGATGACAAACATCAAAAGGTTTTTTGCGCTCATCATGATAGCTATGGCCATATGGATGTTAGGGCGCATACTGCCTGAGTCACTTACACAACTTTTGTGGGCAGGACTCCTCATTATTGGCAGCATTAGTCTAGGTACTTTGAAAACAGCTTCTACTAAGTCAGGCCATTTACTAAAGGGTTTTGGCGTTTTGCTGATTATAAGTGGAGCTATTATTGGCTATTCAGCAGTACCAATGATTAATACAAGCATGGCCTCGCCAAAAGCACCTTTTATTAAAGTTGATAATTTGCAAGACATAGAAAAACAGATAATTGCTGCCAAGCAGCAAGGTAAACCCGTTTTTCTGGAATTTTATGCAAGTTGGTGCAGCGATTGCCAAGAAATGGAGACCAAGGTATTTAACCAGTCAACTGTTGCTCAGGCGATGAATGGTTTGGTGAATTTGAAAGTAAACATCGGTGATAACACGGCAGAAGTTGCCCGGATTAAAAAAGCTTTTGCAATCTATGGCACGCCTACCATGTTATTTTATAACAACAAAGGAGAAGCCTTACCCAAGCTGAGTCTTGTAGGTTATGTTAATAAACAAACACTTCTTGAGGCACTAGATCAGGTGAAGCTCTCCTAAGGAAATGAGTCCACCCGGGGATTGGGTCCCCGGGTGATTGGCATTGAAGCAGCTGTGATAGATGACAGCCAAAATCGGGTTTCGCTTAACCCGTAACCGTTTCCTTCAATATAAAACCGGTCAAAATTCCTGGGCTGAAAGGGTTGATTTGATTTTGGGTTTTAAGTAAATAACGTCCAGAGTTGCCATTGACTTCAAACAGGATTTGCAAGCTTGCACTGTCTTCGCTATCAACCAAAACATTTACCTTTTGCAGCATTTTGAAAAATGCCCAAGGGCCTGTTTCTTCCAATTCAAAGTGATTGCCTTCGATGGAGTCCAAACGCAACTTGGCATCGCTCACAGGCCAGCTAAATTGCGTCAGTGATTCAGTGCTTTGATTATCCGTCAAAGTGGTTTTACCCAATGTTAGTTGCAGATTCGCGACAACTGGATCGAGGTTAATTTTTTGTAAGCTGAACTCAATTTTGCTCTTTTCTGCATCGGGAGTAAAAAACATATTGGTGATTACGTTTGCTCTTATTAGCTCATTGGTTAGATCGTTGGAAATGGGCATCACATAACCATTCACTTCCTTAGGTTGCCATTGCGGAGTGGAAGTATCCAGGAATGGTTTTAAATAATTGGCGACAAAACCATTTAACGTGCCATGTGGTGAAAAGAAATGATCGAAGTCATTAAGGCTGACTTCAATATTTTTTGAAGCATCAAGTGGGTATCGATTGGCAATGCTGTTTTGATATTCTTCGAAAACTATTTGTTGCCATTGGCGATTTATATATTGCTTACTTTCATTGATAAAAATAAACCAGGTATCATCCGCCACTTGTTTCACCCAGCTGGCAACCGGTTCAGGCAACTGTCGAGCTTTTTGATACAAGGTGCTTAGAGCGTCAGAAGAAGAACCGCCCTGGAAGCGGGCTTTTGTCAAATTAAAGGCGGTTTTACCTTGATCATTGACTAAAGACAGAGTAGTAAGGAATTTTTCCAACTCGTTGACGTCTTGATTTAGATCGTTGACAGCTGTGCCGCTGAGTAAATTCAGATTGGTAAATTCATTGGCAATTTTTTGATTGAATAAAGCCGAGTTTTCATTCGGATCAGGAGCAGTTTGCTTTTGAATCAGGTTGACCAGTTGTGACAAAGCATTACTGCGATGCAGCTCCTGGGTTAACTGGCGGCCTTGTTGATAATCTTGATAGTGTAATGGTTTTGTTCGACGTACGAAATTTTGCCACCAAGTTAAATACTCAAAGCAATAAGCTTGTTCAAGTTGTGCATGAAGTTCATTCAAATCCTGTCGAGCCAAAACCCAATTTTCACGTTGTAGTTGCGCTGCAATGCCTGGTAAGGATGCAATGACGGTCTTAAATCCTTCCTTGCTAAAGTAAGCGGGAATTTCCCGCGCTGCTAAATCAAACCCCTGGACGTTAATGGTTTGTTTGCTGCTTGGGAAATTATGTTTAGCCAGTGTGTAGTATAAATAAGTTGCAGGGAGGGCATTTAAGTAATTACGGGCATCTAAAACCAATTGACGATTGATTGCTATGGGCTGCATAGGTTGTCTAAGTGCGTGCTGGAGCAGAATCAAGCGTTTGTGCATGCTGTGTTCTTGATGATTGGCTTTCCAGTAGTCCTGAAACCAATGGGTTACTTCGGCTTCGGAAAAATATTGAGGCTCACCAAGCATCAAATAGATTTTCAATGCTTGATAACGAGCGGTTTGTGTTTGAGCAGGATCAAGTATCACATGTTCAACCGCAGACAATAATTCTGGTAAAAAATCTTCTTGCAGACGATGCTTGCTGTTGTTATACAATTGACTCTTTAATTGCTCAACGGAAGCTACAGAAAGAATGCTGTTGGGAATTTGTTGCAGCCTATTCACGGCTCGCGATAGATGATAAAGAGCAGAGGTTTTATCATTAGCCTGACCCAGGAAGGTTTCATAGGTAATAAGCTCCTTGCTGGCTTCATCCAATAGCCTTGATGTCTTAACGTGTTGTTTCACTACCCAGATGAGGGAGAGACTTAAGATACCTGCCCCCAAACCCAATAAACATTTTTGCGTGATGCTCGTTTGGGCAGTAAATCGCTTGGTTTGCTCTTGAAATGCATGAATGGCGCCCTCAATAAAATAAGCACGATAATTATTCGATTGCGGGAATTTATCCTGGACGCTCAGTGCATACTCGTGCTGAATTTTTTTATTCAACTTATCAACGGTCAAGCCACCTTGCTCGGCGCTGGTGAAATAAATGGCTTGAATACGGAACAATTGAACGGACAAATTTTGAATGATGCTTTGTATGGGAACTCGCAAGCTTGCCAACTGCAATGGAAATTCGCGAATGAGTGTTCGCTTAACCGTAGAGCGTGCAGGATGCAGTTTGTTAATAGTCTGTTGACTAAGTACTTCCAGCATTTGATCAAATTTATAGCGGTAATAATCAAGAAATTTATTTCTCTGAACGACGGTGCTTAAGGAAAAGCCCAACGGCTTGTTCAGATCAGTTAAGTGATCCGCTTGAAAGAAATCACAAAAACCTGACAAAGCATCGAGTTTGCTAAGAACAATTGCCACATCGACGGTGTATCCTAGGGCTTGGCCAAAACGTTCTAACAATTGCGCATGCGACTTGCAATGCTGGATGAGCTGCACGGGCTCTGTAAGTAATAATTCACTGCCATCCACACAAAGCATAAGACCAGTAATTCTAACGGTCTTATGGCAACGGTTTAGCTGTTTTAGGCTGTGATCCAGAAGTCTATCACTTTGATTAATCCAGGATTCACCAAGCTCGAGAATAACGCCATTTTGATTGTAGTAAAACTGAGCATTTACTTCTGTTTCTAACGGGTAGTGGTTAAGCTTTGTCTGGCGAAGTAAAGCGGATTTTCCCTGATGGGTTTTTCCTGTGAGAATAATAAAAGAGATGGCATTGTGTTGAGGTTTTAAATAACCAAGAATTTTATTCAATGCCCCACACAGGCTGTTTAAAGAGGTGTCCATCAGTCGTCCAGTCTAGCCGTTACGGTATGCCCAAATTGGACAAGTTTAGCTTGTTTTTCCAGGAGAAAATAGCTAATAAAATAGCCACCAGCCAAGATTGCCAAAGCAAGGAGGGAACCGGCAATTAATGGTTTATAATTTTTTGGGAAAGCATCCACTGTTTTAAAAGGCCGAAACAATTGGTGCGACTTGTTAACCCGATGCTGTTTGATTAATTCATATAATTCTTCAATTAAATTATCAAGAACTTGCCGGCCATCGGCTCGACCATGCTGCTCGCCCTCAAACCCTGTGATTAGGCAATAATAGGCTAGCTCAATTAAATCGAGATATTGGTTAGGCCTTTCCTTAATGTATTGGATAATATCGAAAAAACGTTTCTCAGGTCCAATCTCATCCTGTGACGAAGGCGTAAAAGCCTGAAATTCCGCTATCTTTCCATAAAGCCTTAGATAATTTTTACCGAGTAATTCGTCAATTGTTGCACAAAGAAGATAATGAGCAAGGGCATCCAATTCTTCACCGTAAGTCTTGCTATCAAGACGGCTATGAAAGGCACGTAACTCATGTTCAATGTTTTCGCGAATGCTGTTTATAGGGGGAAGAGAAGGGGTTAAGTACAATCGCTCTAATAAAGACAGCAATGGCCCGGCGGCAGCAACCAAAGGGTTGGTTGTAGAAGGAGCAATAAATAATTTAGAGCGAAAATAACCCTGAGGCATTTGCTGGGGGCCAGATAATGACAGTCGGTTCACAATAGAGGCCGAAAAGCGTTCGGCTGTCATGGCTTCACTCCAATATTTTTGAGTTTGACTTCTTTATTATTGACTCAAACCGTGGCCAATAGGGAGCATTGGCTGAGGTCGAGACTTCGAGCTAAAGATAATACGTTATCTAAAAAGTCTTGTCGATAACTGTTGGTAAAGGCAGAAAAGATTAGGTCAGTTTGTCATCCAATGTGTTCAGCTATTGTTTAGGAATAACTGACGAAAAATGTCGAAGTAGCCAATCTTCACCAAGAAAGGCTAAACAATCTTTTAAGAAATCAGCAAGTTCTTCCTCGTCAAGTACATGTTCGAGGCCGAAAGGTTCAATATGATGATGGAAATAGCCTTCAAAATAGAGTTTGCAAAATTCTACGTAATCCTTAGTGTGGAGAATAAAAGCATGCCACATGTCATCAAGAGGCAAAAGGGGGCCAAACAGAAAGCTGTCACGACCTCGATTTTTTCTGTAGAGATTGATCCACATCCAGCCTAACAAATCTGTGAAAATGGATTCGGCCTTTTGCAGGGAGACTGAGTAGCGTTGGCAATAATATTGAATGACTCGCTCATTTTGGTAAGCCAACAAATTGGGCAGTGGAGGTAATTTCATTATCCGCAACAAGCTTTCGTTAAGGACTTATTGGTTAAAGCAAGTACAATTTTACAAATCAGTTCTTCTTTGGACATCAATAGTCTCCCCAAAATGATAGGGCTGTCTATTTCAACAGGGTTTTAAACAAGAATCAATATTTTTTTATTCTAAAAAGACTAGCAGCATTGCAATGGATCAACTCTCTTAGACCTCACGGAGAACTTAATATTTTTAGTATGGCTGGCCACCAGGAACGGGTTAAAAATGTATAAGTCCCAATAATGATAAATGCATTCGCACAAGCAAGTAAACTGCCCGTAACATACTGATATAGGCCATGCAGAGATTGAGATTTACTCCTGACCATCAGCTCAATAACAACTAGATTAGGTAGATAGAAGAAAAAGGCCATAAATAGGTCAAAAGATCCATGAAAGTCTTTAGTATGTCCCCACCCATTGGTAAAAAAGAACCAAAATCCATAATCCATACGATAGAGCCAGGATGCTATTGCCAGTGAGAAAAGCCTTAGCGCCCAAATGCGATGTTTTGAAAACTCACACTGTTTGGCAAATCGCAGGGTTTGCAAGGCGGTGATAATCATCAAAATTCCGTAGCCGGCAAAACCGATGTCCATCACATAGCCACCTATCGTTCCGTGAGTAAAAATAAAAATCAGACCACCTATACCTGCTAGCAGTGATGCAGTGATATATGTTTTGCCAAACAGACGATGGAGCCACGGGAATTTTAGGCGTAATGGATGTGAGAATTGGATGAATCCTAGTATCAGGATAATACTTCCTGCAAGGAAATGAAGTGAAATCCCAGCAGTTGATAGCATTCCATTTGCATCATAGAGCTCGGGCAGTTTTTGATTCCACTCAAGTCCTTTACCTAGAAGCGCATTTCCCAGATAAAAAATAAAAATATATAAACCAAACAGAAACAAACTGCCCCAAACGGTTATCATAATAGCCGATACGTTAAAGCGCATCCAAGTATTCAGATCAGGAGAATGGGGATGGGTTGTTGAAATTTGGTTGATAATGATCTCCTCATACATCGAAAAAATAGTGAGCAATCCTATCAAATCTCTCATAAAAAGAAGATCTGAGTTTAGGCCAAAACTGTTACTACCTCAAATTCCCGTATGGATGTAAACAGGAGATTGAGAAGATACAATTGAGCGGCATAAAGATTAGTTATTTGAATTTCCAAGACGCATGAGTATTAATTAAGCTCTGTACAATTCATCCATCAAGATCCTTCTAACCAATTTTCCATAACGGAGGCTAAAATTTCAGGATTTTCCAACGGTACATAATGGGCAGAGTTGGGAATAATTCGGATCTCGGCTTTAGGAATTTCCGCCAGCATCAAGGCTTGCCTTTGAATGTTTATATTTTTATCTTTCTCTCCACGAATTAATAAAGTAGGGCAACTGACTTCATTTAAACGATTGAATTGATTTTCACAATGCATTAAGGCCTTTAATTGTTTGATGGCAACTTGAGGCCCTTCTTTTCGCATCATGGCGCATAACTGCCTTTTTAAATGAGGGTTCGTTTTGTTCTCAGGAGAGACGTCCACTTCATAATCTTTATTTATAAAGGTTTCGAATTCGCCTTGGGTAATTTGTTGGATATAACCCGAAAACAACTCTTTTGTTGAGTGCTTTAAATGTCCCGGAGCTGAGGAAATCAAGATTAATTTATTGCAGTATTTAGCCATTCCAAAATACATAGACAGAGCAATCCATGCGCCCATTGAAAAACCAATTAATATAACATCCTGCTGAATCGTGAGAGAGTATTGTTGAGCAAATTTTCCGATATCCTCACAAGTACTTACATTAAGTATTTGGATGTCGTAATTATTTTTAAACTCATGCAACAAGGGTTGCCATAAAGCTTCATTTCCGAGCAAACCAGGTATAAAGATTATTTTCTTCATATTGTTATGGATAACAGTGCGCCAAAAGCAATTATAGTCTGATCAGAAGCATACAAAACAAATCAGAAATCCGTGAACCCAATAATGAAACTTAAATCTGATTGTAGGAGATGCTCTAAAACTACAAATGTCATTATGAGCTCCTTTCTTTTAAAGTAAAACCCTTAGTTTTTAAGCTATTGGAGGCTGGAAGAGATTCCCCGGCCGTATGGATAAAATTGATCCGCTTAATGATGATGCAGCTGTTTTTTCGGAATGGCAACTTTATACCATTAGGTGAATTTTTATCTTGAGAAAAGTAACGCTTCACTCCACCTTTTGGCCACTTGGTTTGGAGCTGATTTTTGCCGGGTTAAGGTTGTTGGTGATGCGAGATACGGTTGTGTCCACTCGTCTTTGAAGCATGATTTCAACCATGACCGTTTCGTTGGGGTGAAGGATTTTGTTTATATCAGCCAGCGAGGAGTGAAAATCAAGTTCCTTATAATAGGCAAGGGCTTGAGCACTGGCTTCAGGACGCGCTTTAATACGAAAACCCAGTTTACTTTGCATTATTGGCGTATTAATTCCCGCTTCCATAATGTCGTAGTCCAGATAATAAGTGAGCTTTCCCCGATTATATTGATTTCGCTGTCGGTCTCCAAAGAATCCCGTGGGAAGCGCAAATTCACTGTATTTTGGGCCTGCAGTCAAATAGAGATCATAATCGTCAAGATGATTGCCGCGATCATCAATCAGGCGAAATGTAATCATAGAATAGCGATTGGTTATGTATTCTCGCTGATGGATCAATGTCTCCACTATTTCCCTTTGCTCTTTTTTCTGGGTTTCTTGAGTGAGCTTATCAAGCTCTTTTGCCAATGCATTATACGATTGACGATTCTTGACTTTAAGGCAGCGCAAGACCCATATAGCTGTGGGGTGGGTGGCTGCGTTATCCATAGTGATACTGCGGATAATTCCCATTCTTTTACCCGAATGCGAGCATCCAGGTAAAATACCAAATGCCATTGGCTTGGTTCTTGTCATTTTTGCGACAATAAGATTTTCCCCATTGTGCCCCACCTGATGTAACTTTAATCGACTGTAATTCATATTCGCAGATGCCACACGCACGACACCATCTGATCCGGCTTCTCCGGTGTAAGAATTGAGAGCATCATATAGTTGGCGATCTATTTTCTGACCTGTAAGTACAAAGGAATAGATGCCATTCGCAGTGCAATCATAATCAAGCCAACTTTCATTAAGTTCCCAACTCATGTCACTTCCGAGCTCAAGCCAATCCAGTACAAGCTGACCTGGTTCAATCCCTTCAAAAAAACTTTTGATACGACCTAGCCTGGATTTTCCCAGTTGAGCAAGTGCAGAACCGTGGTTTGGGGGAGCCAACATAATAAGATGGCTCAATGGACATTTGGCCAGATTATTCTTGAAATACAAATCCATCCATTTACGAATAATGGGCCCACCGGCTGAATGAGTGATGCAAGCAAAGCGCTCCCCATCTTTTAACTTATCAGCAATTTCGTCACGGATTGCATGGTCAAATGCACGAGCTATATCATCAACTCTTACCGAATCATCAAAGCTGATATAGTGGCCAAGATAAATATTGCCCACTTTAATATCCAGTCTTCCGTCTTTGCACTGACTTTCAAGCCATTGTGGCAGCTGTCCATAAGTATTGGTATGGGTGACGCTCCAACCATGAACGAAAATAACTATCATGAGTTTTGACCAGCAAGAGACATGAAATCGAAGGTATTGGATTATTTTACAAGAACATAGCCAAGTCAAATGGGAGTCAAAAATGATTTGTGGCTGGGATGAAATATTCGTAATTGGCCGCAGGCTTAATATACTTGGCCGTTCCTACTCAGGCTCAGATAAACATTTGGTGCTCAACCTGTTTGCCGGCAAGCACCAAATGGTCGTGCAAAAAATTTCAATTAGATATTTAAAGCATGATTTTTCAAAGTGGCAATTTTTTTATCGATTAATTGCAGGGAAGTGGTTTCACGCCAAGTACCCCAAAAATTATTGCGATGTTCAGAAAATAGCTTCAACTCTTTTGCCTGCTCTAACATAGAAATTTTGGCACTAAAATCAGGCTCAAGATCGACCTCCATAAACAAACGTTCACGAGCTTTATTGCGAAATAATTCGAGTGTATCAATCCATGTGCTCGTATTTTTAATGCCAAAGAACCGGTCGAAATTTGGATTTCTGTGACTGTTGAGTGCTTCAACCGTTCTAACCTGTTCATACAGATCAATGAATTCCTCAATGGTCAGATTAGCCTTGTTGATTTGTTTTAATAATTCCTGTTGTTTTTTCGTTTTTGTAGATTCTAAGTGGATGGCTTGAACAATCTGATCCGCTCTAGTTGATTCAAGACGACCACAGCTGATTCTAAAAGGAAGCTTCATTGCTTTAATCTGCATCGCTAAAGCTTCAAACTGTACCTGAGGCTCCTTGCCTTTAATGTCTTGCAAATTCGCACAAAAGGAGGCATCAAGGTTGTTAACCTGCAGATGCAGCAATAAGGATGCAAACTGGCGCTTTTGCTTTAAATCCACTTGCTGGTACCAGCCAAACATCTTTTCAACAATAAGAGTCAAGTTATTAATCTCAATTTCACCATAGACTTTTGATCTCTTCGCAGTTAAAGCATATAGATCATGATATAACTCAAGCATGGGCACCAGGCACTCCGCAACAATGCGCTTGTCTTTAGGATCGATTACTTCTTTATCGCTCGGGTCTTTTACAAACTCTCCGCCAGTAGTCGCCGTAAGGAACAATTTAGGGGCATAGATGATCATGGCTGCAGCCGCAGATTTATGCCCTTCATTTCGGTTTAAAAAATGGATCAACTGAGATTGTGTTGTGGGGCACAAACGGGCAAAAGCCATATTGGTTGCTTCGACAAAAAAAGCCGTCCTCTTATCATAACTGCCTTGGCTTGAAATGAAGCGATTGCCTTTTTCATCCACTTCCGTTTTAAATAAATGACAGCGCAAGGTCTGGGCAATGCGTGTTAGGGCAAGAACAGCGGGGGTTCCTGCACGATCTTCGGTTCGCAAAATTTCTGGTATGGCTTGAGACAATTTAGCCCGGTAAAGTTTAAAGGCGGTGACGCTCGCTTCGGCTGGTGCAACTTGCTGCGCCACTTCTTTTAATGTTTGGTATAACAGATCTATTTTTAAGTGAATTTCAGGGCTGTTACCGGTGATACTCACTGAAGAGTCCAGCGGGGCTGCACCAAAAATATCATAGCAATGATGAGCAAAAACGAGATCGGCCAATTTTGGATCGCTATGATAAGCTTCAAAAAATAAATCAAGTCCTCGTTTAATTCCTTCAAAGGGTATTTCGCCTTGAATGGTCTGCGCGATGTTGATCTCATCACATAAAGTCAGTAATTGATCACAAAGACTTAAAATTTCTTTATCAAAATCTTCTGGAGCGGGTCCACCAAATAATAGAAATTCAGTGGGTGAGCAATGGTAGTGCGTTGAGCCGCATAAAGCATATACAACTAAAGCCTCATCATGATCAACAAAACCATTGGCCTTATTAAATTCTTCCTCTGATGTTTCGGCAATAAGCTCTTTGTTTTCTGTAACTTTGAAAAAATTCTTATCTATTCTTATTAAAAAATTCCCGTCTTTATCTGCTTTAACGGCTTTTTTAATGACATCACCTTTACCAGCATCATGTAAGGCTAAATGCAGCATAAAGGCCATTTTTTGCTTGGGGTTGTGGTTGCTTAAGCCAAGCATAGCCTTGTAGTCATCACTCATTCCGGATTGACCTTTAGGGAAAGCAGAGGTCAGATTCCCCAGGAGTGTAGATTGAGCATACATTAAACTGTTGCCGGTGCGTTTAAACTCTAAACCAAGCTGGCCATTTTGCTTTAGCAATTCCCTTGCTCTTTCATTAGGCATTAACGATGAGCGGAAGCAGTGAAATAAAAATGTGGCCAAGGGTTTTTTATCTTCTTTTGATTTGGTTAGAGCTTCATTGAATTCGGGTAAAAGGTATTCAGCTGGTGTCACTTGCATGGCTTGCATGTATTCAGCAAAATCTTTCAGCCATTTGAAATGTATTTCTTCTAATGGCTGGCCATTTTCAGCCCATTTAATAAGGACCTCTAACAGGCTAATAAGGAAATTGGCCTGCTGCGGAGTGAATTTGGCTAATGAATAATGGTTTGCTTGACTGCCAAGAACATAAGACCGATCGCTGGATAATTCGTTTTGGGTTTGCAGCGCCAGTTGTTGCTGTAATTCTTTTAGGCAAAGGAGGTTCCATTTCTGTTGGATCTCAAGCTCTACACCCTGTACTCGCGTTACATCAGGTGCCACTTCCTTTTTAAGGTCAAAAAGCTCGGCCTTAAGGGACAAAATGCTTTTGTAATCAGCGAGTAATTTCGGCTGCTTATCTTCAGATAATGCTTCTATGGCTAAAACATTCAGCAGGGAGGTGAAGAAAACAACATCCAATTCTTTCCCATAGGTAAACTGCTGGTCCTCTGTGCCAATGGTCTTATCATGCGCTTGTTCAGGTACCGAAGCATCGATTAAAACCGCTGTATCCTCTTGCACGACTCTCATGCGAACCTGATTGGCTGGAATGGATTCAATGCTGGTGAATAACATCTCAGGACAAAGTTGGGGTAAATTAAGTGAATTGAAATGGCCATCAGCCAACAAGGTGGATAAAGTCGCAACGGCATCATGAGGCCAAAAGCTCTTGTATTTGGATTGTTTAAGAAAAGAAGTTATGGAAGACAGCAACGGCTCGGCCAATTCCCCGGCATAAAGGGCATAAGCGCGTGCCATAACATCTAAATTACTAAACCAGCTGTTTTGGTCAAATTTGGGTAGATTTCGTGTGGTACCTGATAAAACATGAAATGTTGAAGGGATTTGACTTAACGTAGAGATGACTGAAAACGCTTTTTCCACTTCAGTGCTGCGTTCATTGTAAGCGAGTGTTTTAAGTTCCTTGGTTTGTTCGACATATTCGGTCGCGGAATAGGGTTTATTCAATCCCATGGTCACTATTTTTAAGTTTGGACGTTCCTTGACGGGGATTAATTCTAACAGTTCACTTAATGCATCAAATGAAGAAATATTGATTAATCTTGCACCGTCTCGGGTAATAGACAAAAGAGGTTCCAACCATTGGCTGGCATTGTCTGGAGATGGAAGTTCGGCAAATGCCGGATTGATGTTTATAGAGCCGAAATAATCCTGCATTTCCCGGTTAGGATAAAACGCTTCACTTTTAGATGTTTCATCATAAAAGGTTTGCTGAACTTCATTAAAATGGTAATGACTCGTTTTTGGCCCAGCAATAATGCGAGGATATGCTTCCGTAGGCAATTTAAATTGGGTTTTTAACTGCTCAATCTGTTTGTGTAGATATAAAGCTCTAAGGCCGAACTTAGCATTTGGTTTTTGTACTGCCTTTTCATCACAGGGGATTTCGTCAGTTGTGACCAGGATGATTTCTGTATCGATTGGCAAAAGGGCTGAAACTTTGGCCTGCATCAGCAGGTGGAGGGTTGCAATTAAATCATCACCATCTTTTCCTGGATCGGTAAAAAAGATTATGGAATTGTTCACTTAAGATCTCCCTGTCGTAATTAAGTGCGGATTTCTACCATAGTTTTAATTAGAAATACAGAGTGACTAAATTAATTAAATAAATTCTATATATTGATTACATAAGAATAATTGATTTTACTTATCGGAGATTTTCTCCTAAAGTGAAAACGAAAGAGAACAAAAATTTGGAGAATCTTATGATTAGCGTAGGTAGCAAATTTCCTGAATTCCAATTAAAGGCAACGGTCAGTACTGAAATTCAAAAGGAATTTGAAGTTATTTCCGACAACAGTTACGTGGGTAAGTGGTTGGTGCTGTTTTTTTGGCCCAAGGATTTTACTTTCGTCTGCCCAACCGAAATTTCAGAGTTTGGCAAATTAAACGATCAATTTAATGAACGTGATGCTCAAATTTTGGGTGCTAGCATCGATAGCGAATTCGTTCATTTGGCTTGGCGAAAGCAGCACCCTGAATTGCATGATCTCCCTTTTCCTATGTTATCAGACATTAAACGAGAATTGAGTCAAGCTTTGGGTATCATCGATGAACAAGAAGGCGTTGCTCAACGGGCTACTTTCATCATTGATCCTGAAGGAATTACCCGCTTTGTTATGGTGACTGATTTGAATGTTGGCCGCAATCCACAGGAGGTCTTGCGCGTTCTCGACGCTTTGCAAACGGGTGAACTTTGTCAATGCAACTGGAAAAAGGGAGAGGAAACAATCAAAGTGGCATAGACGTGAGTCAAGGATTAGCAATGAGCTAACGTCTTGAAACCTATTCAAGACGTTACTTCAAAGCCTTAGCCGTGAATTATGAAGGAATTAAACCGCTTCCAGAATGGCAGCAACACCCATGCCGCCAGCGGTGCATATGGAAATTAAGCCTCTGCCTTTTCCAGCTTGATGCAAAACCTTGGCAAGACTGCTTACAATGCGGGCACCTGTGGCAGCAAAAGGGTGACCTAAAGCTAAACTCCCCCCTTTAATGTTCATCTTTTGGCGATCAATCTGCCCCAAAGGGTGGTCGAGATGAAGCACTCGTTTGCAATACTCTTCAGATTCCCAAGCTTTTAAAGTGCAAAGGACCTGACCAGCAAATGCTTCATGAATTTCATAAAAATCAAAATCCTGAAGAGACAGTTGGTTTCGCTGCAATAATTGACTAACAGCAATTGTTGGTGCCATCAATAATCCTTCACCGTGAACAAAGTCAACGGCTGCCACCTGAGCATCGACAAACCGGGCTAAAATAGGAAGATGAAATTGATTGGCTTTATCTTCACTGACTAGATAAACAGCGGCTGAGCCATCGGTCAAAGGGGTACTGTTACCGGCTGTTAATGTACCTTTGCCGCTTCTATCAAAAGCAGGTTTTAGTTTGGCTAATTGTTCAATATTAGTATCAGGTCTAAGAATGGTATCCCGTTTTAAACCCAGGTAATCAAAAACCAAATCATCATAGAATCCTTCTTCATAGGCCCGCCAAGCTTTTTGATGACTGTGCAAGGCAAGCTCATCCTGATCTTTACGGGAAATATTCCAGTCTTTCACCATTTTTTCAGTATGCTCACCCATGGAAAGGCCTGTTCTCGGTTCCACAACGGCAGGAAATTCTGGTTTGAAGTCTTTGAATCGAAATGAAAGTAATGTTTTAAATTTCTCCAGAACACCCTTGCTTTGTTTGGTGCGCAGCAATTTTTGTGTGAAGTTGTTGGGGAACATCACTGGAACATCACTGTTTGTGTCTACCCCACCGGCAATGCCGTCTTCCATTTGAAAATTGGCAATTTTAAGCGCAATTTGCAGGGTTGTCTCCAGGCTGGTGCCGCACGCTCGTTGTAAAGTATAGGCGGGTGTATGGGGATTGAGCTTACTGCCAAGCACAGCTTCTCTTGCCAAATTCCAGTTAAAGGGACTATTAATAACAGCGCCTAAGCCAACATCTCCTACGATTTTTCCAGCAAGTTGCATTTTGTCTACGAGCGCCTGCAGCGAAGCGATCAGCAGATCCTGGGTCGAAATGCTTTGGTATCTAGTCATGGATTTAACAAAAGGGGTGCGGATTCCTCCTGCAATATACACTGGCCTTGTTTTCATAGTTGTCCTTATGATGACGAAACGTCTAAAGAGGTAATCACCTGATAACCAACCAGCATCAGGTGAATGAAAATGATTCCACGACCTAAATCAATTTACAACCATACTTTTCATCAATATCTAATTTCAAGCTTTTCAGGTCGCTCCCGCTCATCGTTTGTTACTTTAAATAATAGGCACATGATGTCTGAGCGTGAGTAAATCCGGCGAGGATTTTCTTTTGGAAAGGTTCCATGGCTAAAAAAAGTCTGATGGAATTTTGGATTGTCTGGATCACCGAATTCAAATACGACAGCTTGTTGGCCATAAGCAACTTGCAATTGCAGTGCAATATAAGCCTCCAGGATTTCAGTTTGTAAGCCGTTTAAATCTTTCCTATCGAAGCGGCCCGAAACAAGATAAACCTGTAAAAAATCTTTCTTTTGACAAAGATATCCCGCATAAAAAACAGAACCATCGTAATCCAATTCGGGTAATGCCAATGAAGGATGACCATAACGGTCTTCCCAGTTAATAAATTGATAAAGAGCAGGGTTAAATACTTGCTTTAATCCTTCATAGCCATATTCACGTTCATAGGCATTTTTAACTCCTGTGACCAGTAAAAAATCCCCCCTCAGCAACCAAATGCGTTTTTCATTCAACTTCAAAGGTTTTGTTATCATTTGGATGTTTTCAAAGGCTGGATTAATTGATTTCTCATTGTCATAGAAGTATTTGGGCTTGATAAGAGGAATGTTTGAGGAAAGATAATGTTCAACCGTTGTAAGATTGAGTTGGTTAATGGCCAGTTGGCCAATTTCTTTTAGGAGGTGCTCATTATAAATTCTCATTTCTTTACTGGCTGGAAACGCAATGTCTCTAAAAAAAAGGGCTGAATCTTGCTCATCCTGTTTTCCAGGAAGAGTATCGTAAAATATGACTTCTTGCTTTCCGTAAGCATGAATAAATTTTGAGCTTAAAAAGGCTTCTAAAATCAGGACTTGCTCTGTGGAAAGGGGCTCAATGCTTTCAACGGTTCGACCCACTCGACTGAAGCGTCCACAGGATAAAAATACCTCAAGATAATGAGCTCGCTGGCAAATAAAGCCTGCATACCAAACTTTGTTCTCATGATTGTCTTCACCTTCCCAAAGGGAGAGGCGGCCAAGGCTATCAAAGCAGTTGCTGTGCAGCGTGCCCTGTAATTCTTGGCAGTCATAGTCCCGGGAAATGTTATTAATGCCCAATGCGATAACAAAATCACTTCTTAATACAAAGGTTCTTTTATCGTTCAAGGCTAGAGGGGACACGGAGTCTTTGAGGGCTTGAAAGGCCGGTTTGATTCCTTCTTCCTCTGCATAGGAGTGTTTAGGCCCAACGGGCGGAATATAACTCTGAATGTAACATTTAAATACAAACTCAAGAGAGGGTCGGTCAGCAAGGGCTGATAATTTCATGATGGATACTCTTTATTCACAAAAAATTTTTCGACAGCAAAGATTGGATCATCAATGCTGTGATGTAATGAAGCGCTTTGAAGTAGGCCTGAACACTGGTATTGGGAAGAGAAGAACGATTTAGCGCTAATTAACTTCTGCGCGACCCAACCTTGAAAACAGTGTCCAGGCTGAGCATCTTGTTGAGTTTTAAAGCGGTGTGATTCATAGCGTTTATTTCTACATACGACAAGAACAACAAGAAATAATAATGAGCAGTATGTCTCTAAAATAATTAAATTGCAATGAAATTCTAACCATTACAGGCCCTATCTTTTGTAAATCAAAAAATGTGTGAGCCAAAGAGTGCAGGTCAATTTCCCTGAATGAGTTTGGCCTCAGCATCTTTTTTCATCACAATGATGGTGATGCGGCGGTTGCCAGGATTAAGAGGATTTTTTTTGTCGAGTAAAACCGTTGAGGCATATCCAGTAATTTGGACGACTTTATCTTCTGACATGCCAAATTTAATGAGTGCACGACGAGCAGTATTTGCTCTTTGGGTGGAGAGTTCCCAATTGCTTTGCGTTAGATCCTCGGGGTTATGATAGGGATGGGCATCCGTGTGTCCCTGAATGCTTATTTTGTTAGGTACACCATTTATAATGGTGGCAATCTTTGCAAGAATTTGCAAAAGATTGGGGTCAATTTCATCGCTACCAATGTCAAACATGGGTTTGTTTTTATTATCAATTAACTGAATTCTTAAACCTTCGGAAACTTCATCAATGAGTAATTGTTTTTGCAAATCAGCCAAAACGGGATCTTTGGCTATGGCCGTCATAATATCCGCTTTTAATTGCTGTAATTGCTTGGCCTCCACATTTTGCTGACCTTGATTGCCGGTCGCAACTTGGCCATCCTTTTTTTTCATATCCTGACCTCCACCCTGGATTGTTTTGGTCCGTGCCCCCATGCTGTCTCCACCAATCAGTGCGATCTTTAGCGGTTGTTTAAAATAATCGGCCAGACCATCTTTTTGTGCTTTGTTTAATGATGCTAAAAGCCACATGAGTAAAAAGAAAGCCATCATTGCGGTAACAAAATCCGCATAAGCTATTTTCCAAGAGCCCCCATGGTGCTTATGCTGTTGCTTTTTGACTTTTTTTATTACAACTTGATTACTTGATTTATTGGGCATGAGTCATCTCAAGCTGCTTCTTGTTTGGGAACTTTTATATTCTCGTTGAGCTCGTTAAAAGACGGTCTTGCTGTCGAAAATAGAACTTTTCGTCCAAATTCCGTGGCAATAATGGGAGGATAGTTGTGTGCGCTGGCTATAAGCGTGACTTTGATGCAGTTAAGAATCAATAAAAAATCATTTCCTTTTTGTTCTAAGGCGGTTGCTAAAGGACCAATAAAACCATAGCCTAATAAAATCCCGAGAAAAGTTCCAACCAAAGCTTGGGCAACAAGAACCCCAAGTTCTGCTGGAGGAAGGTTAATGGATTCCATGGAGTGAACCACGCCAAGAACGGCGGCCACAATACCGAAAGCCGGCATGCCATCCGCCAATCGGGTTATGGCATTTACCGGAATCGATTCTTCTTGATGATAGGTTTCTATCTCACTATCCATTAGCAACTCCAATTGGAAAGGCTGCATGTTAGAAGTAATCATCAAGCGAAGATAATCACATAAAAATTCAATGATATGGGGTTTGGCCAAGATTTGTGGATACTCTTTAAAAATCGGGCTGTTTTCGGGATCTTCAATGTCATTTTCAAGAGACATAAACCCTTCTTGACGACCTTTGTTCAGTAAAGCATAGAGCAATCCTAACAGATCCTTATATAGGGTTTTGGAAGTCCCCCTTTTATTTAAAAATAAACCAGGTATAGCTTTGGCGATGGCTTTTAATACGGATAAATCATTGCCGACGATTAAAGAACCTATGGCCGCGCCGGCAATGATGAGTAATTCAATGGGTTGAAAAACGGCTGCCAAATGACCGCCAGCCAAGGCAAAGCCTCCAAAAACACAGCCTAAAATGATGCAATATCCAATCAAAATGAGCATGATATATCTCTATGCCAAAGTGCCCGGCAAGAGCACTTAAGATTTACATTGTTATTTTAAATAATCGTGTACGACCCGTCCGTAAGGCAAAGTTAAATCTGAGACAAAATGAACCCCATTAATGACTCGTTTGACCGGCAGCTTGGCAACAGGAGCTAAGGCGTGATGGCAAAGCTCCAACTGAGCAGGCCCTGTCCAAGCCCCTTTGATGGTAATGTCTTCAAGGTTGTATTCGACTAACTCACAAATTCGAACGCTGCCGTCCACATGCGGAATAATCTTAAGGAGATAAGTAGGCGCACCCAAAGCTTCAGCAATTTTGTGATTATCAAGACTCGTGTATTTGTACCCCATGGTGGCAGTAGCAATGCGGGTATTCCCGTAATCGAGAGTGCCCACCAATGTTTCTTTATGCACGCCAAGTGTTGGCGAAGCCAATTTTTTTGGAAATCCCCAGATTTCTCGACCCCCGGAAATTGGCGGTTGATCATCCAAATACATCGCATGGGTGTAGCCACCTTCCTTTCCTTTATAGCGAACAGGAATAACCTGGCCTGATTCCGTATAATCACCAAACCCGGTAGAGTCTGGCATGCGAATGACTTCAAATTTTACCAGTGGCTCGGTTACTTCCAAAGGGGCTGGGACAACTTCCCGCAAGAGATCGAGGTCGGTTTCATAGGTAATGATTAAGTATTCGCGGTTGATAAAGCGATAGGGGCCACGCGGATAGGACGGGCTACAGAAAGGCATGGCAAAAGCCTGCTCTCGAATTTGAGACTCCTTCATGGTTAACACTCCCTTATTGAGCAGTCCAAGGACTGTCCTTATCATTCTTGTGATTTATAAGGCAAAATCTATTCCATAAACCAACCATGGCTAACAATTAACGATTGACCTGTCAGCGCATTAGTAGGGAATGCTGCAAAAAATAAAGCGGTTTGCGCGACGTCATCCGTGGTTGTAAATTCACCATCGACGGTTTCCTTAAGCATAACTTTTTTAATTACATCCTCTTCGCTAATATTCAATTCTTTAGCTTGTTCTGGGATTTGCTTATCCACCAAGGGAGTACGGACAAAGCCTGGGCAAATGACGTTAGCGCGAACCCCGTGTGCCGCTCCTTCTTTGGCAACAACCTTGCATAGACCAATAAGCCCATGTTTTGCAGTCACGTAGGGGGCTTTTAACAGGGAAGCTTCTTTGGAATGCACGGAACCCATATAAATGATACTGCCGCCATTGCCAGCAGAGTACATGTGTTTTAAACAGGCTTTGGTTGTTAAAAATGCACCATCCAAATGAATGGCTAACATTTTCTTCCAATCAGAAAAAGGAAGTTTGTCCACTGCTTCGATGATTTGTATGCCGGCATTGCTAACGAGTACATCAACTTTGCCAAAGTGGTTGACCACTGCTTCTACGCCACGATTGACTTGCTCTTCATCCGTTACGTTCATGGCTACGGCCATGGCCTTATCCTCACCAATTTCATCGACTACCTTTTGGGCTTGATCATAATTTAGGTCAGCAATGGCAACTTTGGCTCCAGCTCGTGCGTAAACTATGGCAATTTCTCTACCGATTCCGCTAGCAGCACCTGTAACGATGGCAACTTTGTCATTTAATTGCATGGTACATTCCTTGTCCTGAATTATTCTTTTAAGATTATAACAGCGATTTTCCATTTTGCCTTAATAACTTCATAGTCTGAAACCCTATTATCAAGACAAAATGGAAGCTTTAGACACAGACTACTTAGGGATTAATAATAGTAATAAGGAGAATATCCAGGTCCATAATATCCAGTTCTGTAATATCCATTTCTGTAATATCTCCAATCCCTTCTTTCTTGTTGTTGACCGATTTGGTTACCGATTAAAGCACCAGCACCAGCACCGATCAAAGCTCCTGCAGGACGACCACCACTTACTGCATAACCAAGACCTGCTCCTGCTGCGGCACCAGTAGTTGTACCAACCTGAGTTGGGGTACAAGAAATTAAACCGGCGGTTGATAATCCTAAAAAACACATTGAAAAAATGAGTTTTTTCATGGTTAAGCTCCTTTTGATAGTTTGTCCTTCACTAGACATATTAGTACAAAAATAATTCAAATGCGCAAATTGTGATCAAAAAGAGCCGTGCGAAAATATGGCTAATGCTTATGCAGCTTGCTTTAAGGTTATGCTTTTTACCATGAAGAATTTTCTTTTGAACAACATGAATAAAGAAAAGCATTAATGAGGATAGCTAAACCAAACAGGCTTAAAATTTATAATCAAATGGAATTTAATCTATACTTAACCAGTAAGAAGACAAGCAAAAATTCAAGAGGGAAATTGCTGAGGTCTGCTTGAATAATTTTAAATAGATAGGGACGTCTATGAAAGGACATCACAATGGAATTGATTATGAATGTTTAGCTCAAAAGTCCAATGGTCGGTATGCGGCTGAATATCTTCTTATTTTTCATTATGAACAATACACCTATGTGGTTAAAAAATCAGTCGGCAAAACCTTTCCATCCAAAAAAGAGGCTGAAATTAAGGCCATGGAAATTGCTAAAATGCAAATTGAGAAGGGTTTTTTTTAACTGAATTGGACTGCATGACTAACAATTAGGTATAAATCATTCCTAAAATAGAAAAGGTAGTAGCTGTCTTAACTATTTCATATGGGCTTGCGGATTGAACGATTCATCATAGTGGTTCTGAAATCTGTTCAACATTACGGACAATGTTTTTGCTAATCGTTACCAAGGGTAAGTTATTTTCTCCCTTGCCAAAGGGTTCTTCCAATTCTTCAGACAAAATTTCCAAACCCAGCCAAATATAGACTATCATGACCATCACCGGGATGACTAAATAGCCAAAGGTATCAGACCAACCAAAAGGAAACAGCAGAACGTAAAATAATAATGCTTGCTTAACAAAATAGGAAAATGCCGGCGGGATAGGGGTGTTGGCAATTCTTTCACAACCCCCCACGGCATCGATAAGATTTACAATGTGAGCATCTAAGGCCAAGTATTGCTCAAATTGCAAACGTTTACTTTGACGTAGTTCGTTAATGATGGCGTACATGCGTTTTGTTATGAGCAGGATTGGATGTTGCGACTCAGAGTCAGGGATGCAAAGGGAAGTTAATTCTTTTTCTATTTGAGCGGTATTTTTGCGTAAATGAGCCGTAAGTATTAAAGGGAATTTACTTAAAAGTTGATAGAATTGTGTTTGTTGTTTTAATCCAATAAAAATATCAAACTTTTGCCCAAGGTTGCGGCAATTATTGGTAATTGTACCCCAAAGAATGCGTCCTTCCCACCACCGTGAATAACTGCTATTTACTCTAAAACTAATGATAACCGTTAAAATGAAACTGAATATTAAATGAAATTGGCCTAAATGATAGTCATGGGTGTTCTCAAAAAAATAAGCAATGGTAATGGCGTAGAGAACAATAATCCCGGTAATGGGCAATAGCTTTCGAAACACTTTTTCCTTATAAAATAAGAAAAGGTGGGGAATCCAGGTTAGGAGATTGTAGGATCTAAGTTTCATTTACTGTTCATTCCAAATCAAAAATCCGTTTGGAGTTAAGCGAGTTATAAAAAGACTTCTTGCCGTCTTTCTGCATCGATCATCGTTTGAGTTGTATTTGGCTTTTGGTCTCCCATTTAATCCCAATCAGTCAGTAAATTTCAAGTCAGCTGAAGCGAAAATAAATCGATTGAGCACTACGCCCATCAACCACTTCCAGAGTGATGATGTTGAATGCTGAGGTGGCATTGAAAACAAAACTATAATTTATGATCCAGGACCTAATGCACTGGCGGATTTTTGCTTTATAATTAATGAAGAAGCTTTGCCCATGACCCTTGAGAAATTATCCTTCCACCAGTAGTATTGGCAAATAATCTAAAAAAAAGAGGGCACTATGTTTCGGGGAAGTATCGTGGCGTTAGTCACGCCGATGACGGATGATGAGGTTGATGTCAAGGCTCTGCGCGAGTTGGTTGAGTTCCATATTTCAGCCGGCACCCATGGAATTGTGGCTGCGGGAACAACTGGCGAATCTGGAACATTGTCGCATGACGAGAAGCTTCTTGTAATCAAAACGGTCATTCAGCAAGCGAGGGAAAGAATTCCGGTGATTGCTGGAACTGCTGCCAATGCCACTAAAGACTGCGTGCGCTTAACTCAGGAAGCTATGGGTTGTGGTGCTCATGCTGCGCTAATTATGACTCCAGCTTACATCAAACCTACGCAAGAAGGTCTTTATCAACACTACAGCCAAATTGCCAATTCAGTGCCAATACCTATTATTTTGTACAATGTGCCCAGTCGAACAGCTTGTGATTTACTTCCTGAAACTGTGGCGAGGTTGGGTAAAATCTCCAACATCGTAGGCATTAAGGAAGCAACGGGACAAATGACTCGCTTGCAGCAAATATTACGTCTTTGTGAAGGAATGGACGTTTACAGTGGTGACGATGCTACTGCTGCGCAATGGATGCTTGCCGGAGCCAAGGGGGTAATATCTGTAACGACTAATGTTGCCGCAAGGCAAATGGCTAAGATGGCTGATGCTGCCTTAGACGATGATCATGCGGGTTGTGTACGTTTGAATGAACAGCTTTCCAAACTCCATGAATTGTTATTCGTTGAAGCAAATCCAATTCCTGTAAAATGGGCATTAAGTAAAATGGGTTTAATCAAAGATGAATTGCGATTACCCTTAACTTCTTTATCAGCCCAATACCATAGTGCTTTAGAGCAAGTGTTACGCGACTTGCAGCTTGTTTAATGAGGAAAATAGTTGTGAAAAAAATTGGTTTTTTGATGATTTCGATGTGGCTACTCACTGCATGCTCCAATTATGCCAGTAATGGTGAATCTTTATATTTGAAAAGCAGGAATGGAGCTGCTGTTGCGGTTCCACCACCCCTAACCGATAGCAACATCAGTCATTTTTATGATTTACCTCAGTCGAACCAGAACGCCAGAGTCAGTATTGCGCCTCCTGCTGACCCAACCATTACTGAACCGGCTACTTAACCAAAGGTGATTGCATGGCCAATGAATCAGACGAATTGTTAGTTATCCAGGAGCTTTCGGCTCGTTTAGTAGAAGCGCAACGCAGCATTCGTATTCTGGATAGCATCAAATGGGATGATTCAATCAAAAAGGACTTTTTCGCCAATAAGGGTCAAAAATTACCGAAGATTGATCGTGATTACTATCTTGCAAAACCTCTACCTTTTGATGCAACAGAAAAGCAGGATGAATTTCGTTTAATTTTGAGAGATGCTCAAAACCATTTAGGGCAATATTCGCCAGTGACGCGATTGATTAAAAGGCAATGTGAGGAATATGCAAGAGCAGTACAAATGCTGGATGCCCGAGGCACACCGACTTTTTGCGAGCTGGCCATGGAATTGTACGGCAGTCCTCATGACGCGTTCTATTCGGGTGGTCCTCGTTTGTCTGAACTGGGAACGCTGTTGTTTGATGTGTTAACTGCTCTGGATGTCCAACTCAAATCAGAGGCCGATGTAAAAAAATTCAGCCCTAAAGAAGCGCAGGATTTGTTGCAAGAACGGCTTAGTCAATTTTTCACCCAACACCCTGGCAAAGTTACCGTTCAAGTCAGTGATGACATGATTGCTGATGCAGCTGCTGGAGCGGACACCATCAAGCTGAGTCAACAAGCCATGTTTAGTGAACGGGATTTGAAATATCTTGAAGTGCATGAAGGCTGGGTTCATGTGGGTACAACATTAAATGGCGCAACACAGCCTTATTGCTTCTTTCTGTCAAAAGGCTCACCTTCAAGCAGCGTCATTCAAGAGGGTCTTGCGGTAATTACTGAAGTGGTGACCTTTTCGTCATATCCCGGTCGGGTGAGAAAAATTACCAACCGTGTTATCGCTTTGGATAAAGTTCGCGAAGGAGCTAATTTTATAGATATTTACCGCTATTTTCAGGAGTGCGGGCTAAATGAGGAAGACAGTTATAATCATACGGTGCGCGTATTTCGTGGCAGCACACCTGAAGGCGGGCCATTTACAAAAGATTTGTCTTACGCCAAGGGCTTTCTGCTGATTTACAATTACATGCGGTTTGCCATCAGTCAACGCAAGATTGAATCCATTCCTCTCTTATTTACAGGCAAGCTGGTTTTGGATGATTTGCCACTCCTGGCAGAATTGAAGGAGCGAGAGCTTCTTATTCCACCGGTATATTTGCCACCACCATTTAAAGATCTGGCGGCTTTAAGTGCCTGGATGAGCTTCTCACTGTTTTTAAACAAATTTAGTCTTTCAGAGATCCAGAAGAATTTTCGTTTTTTATTAATCTGATTTAATGAAGAGCTAGCCTGTTGAAGGCTAATTAGGCAGATGTCGTCTGAACATGTCTTGGGAGAAGGGAATGGGATTATTAATCGACGGGCGTTGGCATGATCAATGGTATGATACAAAAAAGACTGAGGGGAAATTCAAACGCGAACCCAGCCAATTTCACAATGAAATTCAAAATCAACCCAATGCCCGTTTTCCGCCAGAAAAAGGACGCTATCATTTATACGTTTCCCTGGCCTGTCCTTGGGCTCACCGCACCTTAATTTTCCGAAAACTCAAAAAACTCGAACATCATATCGACATCTCCATCGTGCACCCACATATGCTTGAACACGGTTGGGAATTTAAAACGGGTATGGGGGCGACGGGGGATAATTTGTATGGCTTGAATTATCTTTATGAGATATATACCAAGGCGGATAAAGAATACACCGGGCGGGTAACGGTTCCTGTGCTTTGGGATAAAAAAGAAAAAACCATCGTTAGTAATGAATCGGCAGAAATTATCCGTCAGTTTAACCATGCCTTTGATCATTTAACCGGCGATAAACAGGATTTTTATCCCGAAGAGCTGAGGGCGGAAATCGATGCCGTCAACGAAACAATCTATAACAACGTCAATAATGGGGTGTATAAATGCGGATTTGCAACCACCCAGGAAGCTTATGAGCAAGCTTATTACGAATTATTTGCGGTTCTTGATGAGTTAGAAAGCCATTTGGAACAGCATAATTATTTGGTGGGAGGGCGCCTGACTGAAGCAGATTGGCGTTTGTTTACCACCTTGATTCGTTTTGATGCGGTTTATTACGGACACTTTAAAGCAAATCAACAAAGAATTGCTGATTATCAGGCTTTGCAAAACTATCTAAAAAGCCTTTATCATCATCCCGGTATACGGGAAACGGTAAATTTTCTGCACATCAAACAACATTATTATTTTAGTCATAAAAACATCAATCCCACCCAGATAGTCCCGGTTGGGCCAAAACTCGATTTTGATGAACGTTAAATCAGTTTATCACCATGATTTAACAGGTTTTGGCTAAGTGCCTGATTGAGTTTTTGAAAAGCAAATTGATCTATTTGTTTCCATAAAAACCATTTATTGTTAAAATGCTTGCTCATATTTTTTAAATCTTCTGGAGTGTTACTGTGGGATTATTTTTCCGAAGGCAAATTGCTGCCCACCACAAGCTTTTGGAGGCTTTAAATGGTGAAACACTGACCCAAGCCTTTGTTGATTTACTCAATTCCTTTGGAATGGAACCAGCGCTTCAAACGGCCCTGCAATCCCGGCCTGGGTTTTTGTTGGAAACATTACTGAGCCAGAATAAATTTGCGTTTGTGCAAGAATTTCTTCAATGTGAGAAAATCAATAATCGTCATCAATTCATCACGATTGACGTGTATAAAAAAATTCTGTCCTCTCAAAACCACACATTAATAAACCTGTGTAGGGAGACTCTAAAGGTTTGCCCCAGCCAAAAACACAAGGCCTTAGTCTTATATCCTCTTATGACTGAGATTTTAAATAGAGTGCTTGATCACGATAAAACTCTGCACAATAAAGTGATGAAAGGTTGGCAACGGGTGAATCTTGATGAGTTGCTTGCCTTAAACCTCTTCTTGCAATTGGGACCTGAGGGTCATCAACTGGAGCATTATTTTAAAGGCGGTTTATTTGCCGTGAAGGATGGTGGACGACTAAAGCAATTCTTCCAAGCCAATATGAAATCTAAAGATCGCTCCCATGACTGCAGTCATCCATCCATTAGTCCCGTTCACTCAAATCAAGGTCAGTTTATTCCGGAGTTTCTCTTTGGAGACAGGAATATTGATTTCATACAGGGAAAGCAAATTTATAATCGGCTAAACAAATTGCAAAAGGCGGTCGAGCTCACTGAAGATTCCTATACCTGGTTTCAAGCCGAGTATGCTTCGCTGTTTGGCGAATCTATGTTGGAGAGAATTAAAAATTATTTAACCCACAAGTTGTGTTTTATTATCTATTGGCTTACTAGTAAAAACGTTGGTCCCTACGGACTTTCCGAATATAAAGAAAATAATGTAGCCATTTTGAGAGGAATTGAACCGGAGGATGAATCTGCTCCTTTCTACTCCGTGGCTATTGATGAGTCCGGATTTGAACACACTTTTCCCTTTATATCCTTTAAATGATGCTTAGCAGAATGCAGCGGTTTTAAAGATTATCTTAAATAAAGCTTTGGCCTAGCAGAAAGCAGGCCATTTGTGATTTAATAAGCTTATTTTTTCAACCTGTGAATGTGCCGATATGACTTTCGTCGTTACTGAAAATTGCATTAAATGCAAATATACGGACTGCGTTGAAGTGTGTCCTGTGGATTGTTTTTACGAAGGCCCCAATTTTTTGGTTATTCATCCGGATGAATGCATTGATTGTGCATTGTGTGAACCGGAATGCCCTGTTGAAGCCATCGTTTCAGAAGATGATTTGACTGAAGAGCAGAAACAATTTCAGGCTCTCAATGCCGAGCTGGCTAAAGCCTGGCCTAATATCACTTCCAAGAAAGAAGCCCCGGAAGATGCGAAATCCTGGGAAGGCGTTGACGATAAGCTGCAATACCTCGAAAAAGAGTGGCCGAAATAATTAGTCAGACTGGTGAGGCCATTGTCCAATGTGAGCGTGTCTTAAGCGATCATGGGAGATTGGCCACGGCTATTCCGGGTTTCAGTGCCCGACCCCAGCAAATTACCCTGGCAACAGCGATTGCAAGAGCAATTGCTGAACAAAGTACCTTGATTGCTGAGGCAGGGACTGGAACAGGCAAAACCTATGCTTATTTAATTCCCTGTCTCTTAAGTGGGCGAAAGGCTCTTATTTCAACCGCCACTAAAACTTTGCAGGATCAGCTTTTCCAAAAAGATTTACCCACCTTAATCAAAGCCCTGGGGCTTTCAGTCCTTGTCGAAAATCTTAAAGGGCGGGCGAATTATATTTGCCGCTATCGAACCGAACTCTTTGCACAAGAGGGCAGATTTAATCACCCACAGGCAGTGCACGATTTACTGTATGTAAGAGAAAAATTGCCGCAATTGCACAAAGGAGAACGAGGCGAATTACCAGAAATCAGTGAGGAATCACCCGTATGGCCTTATGTCACCTCAACCACTGATAATTGTCTGGGAAATGAATGTGAGTATTATGAGTCCTGCTTCCTGGTCAAGGCAAGAAAGAAAGCTTTGGACGCAGACATTGTTGTCATCAACCACCATCTATTTTTTGCTGACTCCCGTTTAAAAGAAGAAGGTTTTGGAGAGTTGTTGCCTGACAATGATGTGATTATTTTCGATGAGGCGCATCAATTAGCCGACATTGCCGTTCATTTTCATGGAGAACGAGTCGGAACACGGCAAATCCGTGATTTGATCGACGATTTATTAAAGGAATGGCCGATTCTCGATCTAGCGAATCAACCCCTGAAGGAATTCAGCCTAAAGGCGGATCGGCTTTTTGACCAACTGTTAATTGCAATTGGCAGTCAAGAAGAACGCATCTCCTGGGAGGTGATTGCACGCAATCAAGCCTTTAACCAGGCTTGGCATTCTTTGCTGGAATTGGTTGATTCCTTTATTGAATGCCTGCAAGCACATGATTTTGAAGCCAGCAGTGGATTGCTTCGTTGCAAAAAACGCTTTGAGGAATTAAAACAGCGTTTATCCCATTTTCAAACTGTGGACAAGCTACAAATTCGCTGGATAGAGCGCTTTAAGCATAGCCTGGTGTTTCAATCCACTCCTTTTGAAGTGGCTGATTCTTTCAGCAATTTACTTTCGCAAAGACAAAGCGCCTATGTGTTTACTTCTGCGACCCTCACCATGGCTTCTTCATTCGATTGTTTTATGAAACCCTTGGGAATAAGCAAAGCTGAAACGTTAATTTTGGCCAGCCCTTTTGATTATGAGAAACAAGCTTTGCTGTATTTACCACGAGGAATTCCCGATCCAAAGGATAAACAATATTACGATTTGCTGTTGGAAAAAGCTTTAACGGTTATTCATGCATTCGGCGGCCGGTGCTTTTTTCTGTTTACCAGCCACAAAGCATTAAAATTGGTTGCTCAAAGGCTAACCACTAATTTACACTACCCACTTCTGATTCAGGGAGAAGAAGCCAAGCCTATATTATTGGCGCGCTTTCGTCAGTTAGGTAATGCGGTACTGCTTGGAACCTCTACGTTTTGGGAGGGGGTGGATGTAAAAGGAGAGGCGTTATCCTGCGTTATCATCGATAAGCTCCCTTTTGATAGTCCGGCTGATCCGGTGAATCGCGGCAAGATGGCTTATTATAAATCACAAGGCTTGTCCGGTTTTGATGAGTTGACGCTGCCAAATGCTGTGTTGTCTTTAAAACAAGGCGTAGGCCGTCTGATACGCGATGTGACAGATCGAGGGGTTTTAATGATTGCAGATCCACGCTTGACCGGAAGAGAATATGGACGTCATATCTTTGCCAGTTTACCCGCATTGCGAAAAACTCGTGATGAACAAACGGTACTTACATTTATTAATCAACTAACATCAAACCATGAATCTTCTAGCCATTGATACCACTACGGAGAATGCCTCCATTGCCTTAAGTTTACATGGAGAAATCAAAACCATGGAGCAAGGCGCCCAACGCCAACATGCACAGCGAATTTTGCCAATGATAGAACAGCTTATGGCGGAGACGGATTGTGCATTGAATCAGCTTGATGGCATTGTTTATGGACGAGGCCCAGGCAGTTTCACAGGACTTCGAATTGCTTGCAGCATTGCCAAGGGTTTGGCCTATGCTTATGACCTCCCTTTATTCCCCATTAGTAGTCTTGCGGCGATTGCCGAACAGGCTTTTTCAACGTTTGAAACCACTGGTGCGGGGGTACTCAGTTTGATTGATGCCCGCATGAATCAGGTTTACTGGGCTTATTTTGAAAATCCTTCGCACGAAGCTGAGGAATTTGTAACAGATATTTCCCATATTACACTTTCATCCCGGGAAGAGGCCCTGTTGGTCGCTGGTGTAGGATTCGAACCCTATTTAGAACAATTGTCTTCAGACATTCAGCAAAAGCTAATTGGCCAAATGTGCATTTATCCCAAGGCGCGAGCGATGATTCAAATTGCAGAGCGTGGTAGAATCAAGGCCTTAAGTGCAGCTGAAGCCTCACCGGTATACATCCGTAATCAAGTAACTCAAGGAGAACCTCGTGGATAAGAAATTGTTGGAAATCCTTGTTTGTCCTCTGTGCAAGGGAAAATTAATCCTTAAAAAGAAAGAACTGATCTGTGCCTTTGATCGCATGGCTTATCCCATCCGGGATGGGATTCCTGTCATGATTGAACAAGAAGCGCGTTTAATACCCCTGGAAGAAAAAGAACAATTATGAAACAAAATTTTCATATTATTATTCCTGCACGCTACCAGTCTACGCGTTTACCCGGCAAACTTATGATGGAAGTTCAGGGATTAACCGTTCTTAAACGTGTTTATAAACAAGCTCTAAAGGCTAATCCAAAGTCCATCATAATCGCTACTGATCATGAGCTTATTGCCCAACATGCTGAAGATTTTGGTGCACAGGTCAAAATGACTTCACCCTATCATCAGACCGGCACTGATAGAATTGCTGAAGTTGCAGCGGATGCTCAATTTTCCAAAGAAGAAATCATTGTCAATGTACAAGGTGACGAACCTTTCATTTCACCTAAGCTGATTCAACAAGTGGCAAACAGTTTAGCCGGTTCTGACACAGCAATGGCAAGCTTATGTTGGCCCATTGAGACTCCTGAGCAGTTACTTAATCCCAATGTGGTTAAAGTCGTCAGAGATTACGAAAACAATGCTCTTTATTTTTCAAGAAGCGCTATTCCCTTTAACCGTGATTGCCCTAATGACAGCAGTCATGTATTCCGCCACATCGGTCTTTATGCCTATCGAGTTGGCTTTTTATTAGACTTTGTTAAGTGGCCAGCTTGTGATTTGGAGAAAGTTGAAGCATTGGAGCAACTTAGAGCCTTATGGAAAGGTTATAAAATTAGAGTTGAAACTGCGGTTGAACAGCCGTTGCAAGATATAAATACAGAAGAAGACCTGGCTTTAGCGAATCGATTGGCTTCCGAGTACTTCATGGATTAGGCTGGATCCTTTTAAAGCTATATCCTTGCGGCCGTAAAGCAAACCTGGTCTAAACTTGCAGATAGGAAATATTGGCTAGAGCGTTATATACCTCATTGCCTTTGGTTACCAATTCTCTTTCTGTTTTACAAGCCAGGGGCGTTACAAAAAAATGATGTCTGGTTTTGTCTGAATGTTTGAAGTAACTGCCCACTTGGTAAGTCAAGGCTTGCAATGACTTTAGGACATGCACTCTAATCCATTGAACAAACTTGTGCCGTTTGCCATTGGAGATATCCTCCATATGATCATTGTGCAGGTGCTCTTCTACATTTTGCCGCAAATGATCCAGGTAAAGCTGGTCCGTATAACGCCTGATTTCACGAGATATGTAACCTTGATTAACCTGATTAAATACTTGATGCATAGACAATAATATTGATAATCGCGGATCAATGAACTTTAACACCTCAGCTGGAACACGACTAAAATCATTTAATGACGAGAAATTTAAATTAAGCAAATGCAAGCTGTCATGGTTTGGATGATTTTTAATAAACTTGCCAAGAATACGTGTAAATTCCGCTTTCAGAGTTCCAAGAATAACAAGGGACGTTTTATAGGCTTCCGAGCACAATCTGGTTTCTATAACCTGACCTTGTTGAAGGGTATCACGGCAGCTAATAAGCCATCGCTCAGCACTTCTAAATGTTTTCTCAAAGCAATTTAGCCATTCCGCTAAATCACCACCGGAAACGCTATCAAGTTCTTCTTGGAGGAGGGATAATTGACGTAAAGCTTCGGCTGCTTTTTTGCTCTGGTGAATCATGTCTTCTTTAAATGGATTTAAATCATTTAAAACAACGGTGCTCATAGGAGTATATACAGACAGCAAATCATCTACCTCTCCGGAAAATTTAAGTTTGATTTCCTTTTTTGAATGATCAATTAGCTTGTCGAGTATGGAAAGTGAACGAATAAGTCGAAAACCTAAGGAGTTCAGGGATAAATTAGGTTCTTCCATAATACTGAAGAGTGTCTCACGCTGGGCTTGAAGGAGTCCTTCCTCACCGGGAGTTCTTGGGCTTTCTAAAACCCGTTCCCTTACTTTAACTGCAGCTTCGGCATGGTCTATGGCTATTTTCAAGCTCGTGCAAATGTCTTGTTTGCGTGTATTATATTCTCCAATGAGACGCTGAACTGAATCAGCCCCAGGAATCCTATTTAATTCTGTTTTAATTTCTTGTACTGCATTAAGAATGTTTTGCTGTTGAGATGTCACTGATTCTAAAACTTCGATCAGTTTCGAGATGATTTCGAAATCCAGGGATGAATTTTTTCTAGTGCGTAGAGAATCGGATAAACTTTGGAGTCTGGCGCGATTTTCCTTATGAGAGGTTTGATAACAATCGCTCAATTGTTGCAATTTTTTCTGATAGGCAAGGAGTTTGCTCCTGACTTCTTTGGCTTCAGTCACGACCAGAGGTTCAGGATAAATTAAGGAAAATAAGTTGATTTCACGCGTTAGAGCTTCTATTTGATCTTTTACTGCTTTTGAATGATGTTGCAAATCATTCTCAATTTCCTTTTCTTGTGTTTTTAGCACCTCAGACAAAGTATCATGCATTTTAATCTTATCAAGAGGGAAATCGGCAACTTTAGCCGCTGCATGATAAAATGCTGCAATTTGCTTTTTTAATAACACTGCATCATGGCTAGGTTGAGCATCAAACAAGGCAATCAAGCAGCCTTGAATGATGGTTTCTGTTAAAGGCTGCACACTAGCCTTAAAGTCTAAAATTCCTGTTTTTTCACCTAAATGATTGAGTAATTTGATGCGTAAATTTTTTACTGCAGCCGGATTGACTGGAAACTGTTTGGCTTGCAGTTCTTTAATCATTTCCTCAGTGCAATGAAGTAATTGTTTCTTTAAATAAATCGATTCAACGCTGCTTCGATCAGATAATATAATGGTTGAAAAAGTGCTCATAAACTTTTCCAGAGCCTGACTCAAACAATGCTGCGCCTGTTTAAAATGATTGTTTAGGGTTATAGGATCATCGCTGCTAGGACATATAATGTCACGACGAGTTAAAATGGCTAAATACAGTTGTTCTTTTACATCATTAATTTGCTGAATCTCTTTGATGGCTTCTGCAAGCTTGTTTCGTAAATCTGCGTAATAACCTGAAGCATTTTGGCAGGAGTACACTCTTTTGCTCAGCAGCGAGACAAGTTTGCCGCCTTCTTCACAATTATCATCGAGCTTTTTACATAGAGATTTTAAGACATAGTCAGAAGAATCCAGCTCCAGTTTGGACAGACTAAATACATGGCCTTTTTGTTCGATTTCTAACAATTGATTAAGCAAGGTTTCGATTTCAAGCCATTCTTCCTGAGTGCTTTCTGTCAAAGGGAGCTCTGGAATAACAGCTCGTTCCCTTTTATTTTGGATGCGTTTGCTGCTTTTTAAACTCAGATGCGTTTTGGGCTCTAAATTGAAATCGACTAGGTATTGCTTATTATTTTGAATCTCTTCTTCAAAATCCTTGATGGTTTGCAGTAATTGGGCTGCAGGAAAAACAGCTTTTTCTATATGAATGTTGGACAGTTTAAGATGCCCTGAAATGTTGTACGCCGTGGAAAGTTGCTGTAAATGCGTCAATATTAACTGACTTACTTCAGCTTCTAACGTCTCGAGTTGTTCCATGAGCTCAAGGCTGGAATTACTATTCTTAAATTGAGCATGGGTTAGCACATCAAAATAATTTTCCGGATAGGGCGCTACGTCCTTCAGGTAAAGAACAACATCCTGCATTTGCTTTAGACGAAGAAGAATTTTATCGTTCTCTTGCCACATATTAATTATATTCTGATGAACGTTTAATGCCGCAAAGGTAGCATTTAAAACTTAAGAAAATCTTAAATGGGTGGTCTTAACGTTGCCTAAGTCATGCTTTTGGGATAAGAACCCAATAAGTTCATCATCACCGAACGTTTCGCTAATTCTTCCAAGGCAGCTTGAATATGCGGCTCAGACTGATGTCCTTCAAAGTCAATGAAAAAGAGATAGCTCCAGTTCCGGTGTCGGTAAGGGCGTGACTCAATCAATGTCATATTTATTTTAAATTTCTCAAAGGGCATGAGTAATTGGATTAAACTACCCGGCTCATGAGGTGTCGAAATCACTAAGGAAGTTTTATCATGGCCGCTTGGGCCTGGGAGTTGTTGGCCGAGAATAATGAAACGAGTGGTATTGTTGGGATAATCTTCAATATGCTGATGAGATTTTCTCAATCCATATATCTCAATAGCTTTATCTCCGCAAATTGCGGCGGCTTCTGCTTCTTGAGACGCGAGTTGAGCTGCCAAGCCATTGCTTGTCACTTCTTTTAGAAGAACAGCAGGGTAATGTACACTTAACCAATGGCGGCACTGAGCTATCGTTTGTTGATGAGCGTAAATTCTTTTTAATGGCTTTTCGGGGTCTATGCGAGCGAGATGATGATGAATTTTTAGGCTGATCTCACCGCAAATTTGTACGTCACTGTTGATTAGGTTATCAAGAGTCAGGTTTACCATTCCTTCCGTACTGTTTTCAATGGGAACAACGCCATAATGAACATTGCCGCTTTCTACCTGCTTAAAGACTTCGGTAATGGAGTGTTCAGGCACCATAGTGACGCTTTCACCAAAGTGCTTTTCGACCGCCTGCTGACTAAATGTTCCTTCAGGACCTAAATAAGCAATGGATAGGGGTTGCTGCAGAGCCAGGCAAGCGGTCATGATGTCACGAAAAATTCGGGCTATTTCATGGTCGGGTAAAAGACTTTGGTTCTGTGCTACGATGGAACGTAAAATTTGAGCTTCCCGTTCGGGCCGATAAAAAATGGGTGTATGCTGTTGCTGTTTAACTTGGGCAACTTTCGCAGCGAGATCTGCCCTTTCTCTCAGCAGTTCTAAAATCTGCTTATCAATTCGGTCAATATCCACACGAATTTGGCCGAGTTTATCTTCAGCCTTCATTAGCCGCTCCAGGTACAGATTGTTGCTTATCAAGTCTTTTTTTACGCAAATACAGCAATCCAGCTGGAAATAGCATAATGACAATGCCAGTTGCAAAAATTATCCGGAAATGTCCTGCTCCACCCATATCCATACTACTCTCCGGCGGGATAAACCCAACAATCAGAGTGATAAGGCAACCACCTAAACCTAATATGCAAGTTAAATAGTAACCCAATCGGCCCCCAGGGATTGTAAAGGCGCGAGAGAGATGCTTGTATTTTTGCTTAAGAGCCCAGGCGGCAATGAACATCAGTACATACATCATGATGTAGAGTTCGGTGCTTAGATCAGTAAATAACCAATAAATGGCATTTACGCTGGGAAACAGTAGGAAACCACTGCATAGCAAGGTCACTAAAATGGCTTGAAGAATCAAAATACGTGAGGCAATCCCATGTGAGTTCAACCGATAAAGCCAATGAGGCAGAAAGCCATTATCGGCTGCCATTAACAGGCCTTTGGCGGGGGAAATGATCCAGTTAACCATGCTGCCAACACTGCCCAGGAGCAGCAAAATTATAATTAGGGGCATTAGACCGCTTAAATGATAAGCTTCAAAAAAATTGGTAAAAGCCTGCATAACTCCAGCTACCAGGGTAATTTTTTCCTGAGGCAGTACAAAAGCAATCGCTAAAGATCCTAAAATCATGGTGGTTAAAATTAGGATGACTGAAAAAAACATGGCCTTTGGAAAATTATGCTGTGGGTCTTTGACATTGCGAACATGTACAGCTGCTAATTCCATACCTAAAAATGAGGTCATGATGGCGGTCAGCGATACCCAGGATTGACTGTCCTTCCACTGCGGTAAAAGATGATGAGGGCTTAAATCAATGGCAATGGGATTTCCTTGCAACAGCCAAATGATGGCTAGAACTATAATCAAACCCATGGGTAAAATCATGCCAAAAACTGCGCAGAAACTGGCAAAGGCTGCGGAAGCACGAAGCCCTGAAAGACCTAAAAAGGTAAGTGACCAGAATACGACCAGAATGACACTGATTAAATAATATTTATTTTGAGCCAGTGCAGGATCGACGAGATAGGCCAATGTCCCTGCTATAAAAGATAAAATTGTGGGATACCAAACCATGGTATTGATCCACTGCAGCCAAATGGTTAGAAAAGCTATACCCTCACCAAAGGCATGCTTAACCCAACTATAAACACCGCCTTCTTCATCAGGCCATGTAGAAGATAATTCTGCGGAAACCAAAGCCACAGGAATTAAAAATACAATCGCAGAAAAGATAAAAAAGAAGATCAATGAAGAACCAAAAAGCGCGGTCGCAGGCAAATTGCGGATGCTATCGATGGCTCCGGTGATGAGTAAAACCAGGGCGAGTACAGAAATTTTCTCCGAAGACCATGCTTTCATATGTCCGATTCCAACAAGAGATTGGCAAAAAGATAGGCATTATAAAGTAATGAGGCAAGACCTGAAAAGACCTTTAGAAGACAGCTTTTGAAAAATATATTACAAATCAAAAAGTTAACAAATTTGTAAAATAATTATCGAACTGTTCTTGTTTATTAAATTTTTTTTTGTTAAAAAACCTTCTTTTAATCAATGAGAGGGAAATCTATGTTCAGAATGTTTACAGATCGTTTCAATCGGGCCAGCATTGTTAATGCAGGCGTTCAAGGCCTTCAGGTGACGGCAGCGATTGCGGCTGCTTACGGCATGTTGACCAATCCACAATCCAGTCCTGAGTTCGTTCTTGATATGGCAACCCATATAGTCACCTATTTAGCATTGCAGGAAAGGCCTTCTTTTGCCGCATCAAGTGCATCGACTTTGTTGAATGCTTCTCGTCTCGGGGCTATCTATACCTTGTTAACTACCGCAGGGGGGTTGGGTGCTGCTGTAGAAATGACGGATGCCGTCGTTCATGCCATTGGTCTTGCGTTGACTGTAGGAAATTTTGCAAGTCCAGAGGAAGAGGTTAGAACTCCAACCCCTGCTAATTAGCTGCTTGCCCGTGCACGGTGATTATCAGGCGCCGTGCATCGGCTTCGTTGCGGTGCTCGCACAAATAAATACCCTGCCATTGCCCCAAAGCCAGTTTTCCATCTTGCAGAGGTATGGTCAGACTGCTCCCTATTATTACATTTTTTATGTGGGCAGGCATGTCATCTTCCCCTTCTATGCTATGTTCATATCGCCTTCCATCCTCAGGGATTAATTGATTAAAGAATCGCTCCAAATCCCTGCGCACTTCGGGGGATGCATTTTCATTGAGGGCTAATGATGCAGAAGTGTGTTGAAGAAAAATATGGACTAAGCCGATTTGCAGTTTAGGCATTTTGATCAAGCAGGTCTTAACTTCATCCGTTATCAAATGAAATCCTCTGGCTTTTCTCACTAAATTGCACTCCGTTTGCCAATATAATGTTTTCTGTTTATCCATGACGATAACCATCACGACAGGCTGGGGAGGTATGGCTGGTTCGATTGCGTTTTTCCCATTCCTCGACGGTGTACAAATGCAAACTTAAAGCATGCATCCCATTGGCTAATTCTTCAGCCAAAAGACGGTTAATCGCACGATGGCGATTAATTCTGGTTAGATCCTTAAAGTGATCACTCACCATCAAAAGTCTGAAATGCGTTTCAGAACCCTCAGGGACGTGATGTTTGTGCGATTCATTTTCCACACTTAAATAATTAGGTTGAAAGGATTGTTGCACCAATTTCAATATTCGTTCTTTTCGTGACATGAGCGATAACTAACACGGGGTATTTCAAATAAGTATACAGCAAAATGATTTGAGCCTTAAATTGTGTTATCTTTAGCATGCAGCAAGTCAACAGGAAATACGAATGTTAAAGAAAGGTTTCACACTCATTGAATTAATGATCGTCATTGCAATTTTAGGAATCCTCATTTCCATAGCCATTCCGGCTTATCACCAGCATATTGTCCGGGCCAAGGTTATTGAAGGGTTAAATTTGGCCTCTCCCGCCAAAGTGGCAGTAGCCGAAAGCGCAATGTCTCATCAAACTCTTCCCGCAAATCAAGAAGTCACAGGTTATAAGAGCCCCAATGCAACGGCCAATGTAAAATCGATTAGCATCGGCGATAAGGGAGTGATCACAATTAGCTATACACCGGAAGCCGGGGATGGAACTCTTTTTCTAGTTCCCACTATGCAAGCAAATGGAGAAATTACGTGGGAATGTAAAGGAGGTACCCTTGGAGAGGAATATCGACCTTCAGGCTGTCGATGAGCTATGTCTGTTTTACCCACTTAGGCCGTGACGGGTAAGATTGTACATGAGCTGGGAATTCCGCGGCCAAGCCGCGGAAGGGAATTTGAAATTAGTCCAATTGCCAGGCTTAAACTTTTTCCAACATTTGTGTAACCAATTGATTTTTAAGTTTCACATAAATGGGGAGCCCATGTTGATAAGGAGGATAAGCTTCTCCCTGAATTAATGGCTCAAGATAACGACGGCATTCTTCCGTGATTCCCATGCCATCTTCGCGAATGAAAGACTCTGGCATGGTTTTTTCTTTATTGGCAACATCAGCGAGAGGAACATGGCCGATGGACCAACGGTAAGGAGAATCTTGTTCGCGTTTGATAATGGGCATGATGGCATTATGGCCGGCTAAAGCCAATTCAACTGCGGCTTTACCCAAGGCGTAAGCTTGTTCCACATCCACTTGAGAGGCAATGTGTCTTGCTGCGCGCTGTAAATAATCAGCAACAGCCCAATGATATTTATAGCCGAGTTCACTTTTGACCAACTGGGCAATAACAGGGGCTACCCCACCTAATTGCGCATGCCCAAACGCATCTCTTAATCCTGCATCGCTTAGAAATTGTCCATTTTCATTACGAATGCCCTCTGAAACAACCACTACGCAATAACCGTATTTTTTTACACAGCCATCGACTTTTTGTAAAAATTGTTGTTGATGGAAGGGGACTTCGGGGAAAAGAATAACATGTGGAGGATCATTGGGATTTTTTCCGGCAAGTCCACTTGCAGCAGCTATCCAGCCAGCATGCCTTCCCATGACTTCAAGAATAAATACTTTGGTTGAGGAAGCCGCCATGGAAGCCACATCATATCCAGCTTCAAGTGTGGATATTGCAATGTATTTGGCAACAGAGCCAAAGCCAGGACATGCATCGGTGAAGGGAAGATCATTATCCACAGTTTTGGGGATGCCGATGCAAGTAATGGGATAACCCATTTCACTGCTTATTTTTGAAACCTTATGAGCCGTATCCTGTGAATCGCCGCCGCCATTGTAAAAAAAATAGCCTATATTGTGAGCTTTGAAGACTTCGATTAGGCGCTCATATTCAGCACCGCTGTCTTTCAATTTGTAACGACAGGAACCGAATGCTCCGGAGGGAGTGTGCAGCAGTTTTGCAATGTCTTCGTCAGTTTCTAATGACGTATCGATTAAATGCTCATTGAGAGCTCCAATAATGCCGTTTTGGGCCGCAAAAATTTTTCCAATCTTTTCCGGATGTAAGCGTGCGGTTTGAATAACCCCACAAGCCGAGGCATTAATAACAGCGGTAACCCCCCCAGATTGCGCATAGATTGCATTTTTGACTGACATGATTTCTCCGTGATTAAATTCAGTTAGATGGGTGCGTCTGATACAGATTGTCAAATTCGTCGATGACTTCGTCAATACTTTGAATTAATTCTGCAAAGACATTTTTAAGTTCATCGGCATGTTTTGCAGTCTTGGCCTGTTTTTCAAGACGAATCACTTGCGTTTGTAAATGTGGAACCCCACAAAAACAACAAGCTCCATGCAGTTTATGAGCAGCACTTTCAAGGCCTTTAATATTGTTATCGTGAAGTAACTGGATAAATTCCTCACGATTTTTGCGCAATTCTTCTACAAATCGGCGAAGAAATTCTTCTGCCAAGGTTTGATTCCCAGAAACCTTCTGTACGCATAAATGCCAGTCAATGGCAGCGGATTTGGATTTGTTGATAATGCGCAATAAACTATTGAGTAGCTGCTTTTCATCGATGGGTTTTTGCAGACAGTAATCGACACCAGCTTTTTTAAGTTTATCCTTGCCAAGATGGCTGCTGTCGGCGCTAATGACAATTATCGGGGTTTGTTTATTTAACATGGATTGATGCCGAATGAGCCGAGCTGCTTCAAGCCCATTCAGTTTCGGCATTTGCAAATCCAGTAAAATCACATGATAGCGCTTACTCTGACAGGCTGTAACTGCTTCTTCACCATCATCCACAATTTCCATATTGCAATGCTCTTGTAATAAGGAAGTCAATAACATTCTATTCACTGGATTGTCTTCGGCAATCAGTACATCAGGTCGTGCAATCCGCAACTGAGAGCGGAGATTATCCAGTTCATGGTTGCTTGAGGTTTGTGAGACCTCGTTCAATACGGATTCAATCGTTTCATGCAATTTTTGAATGCTAATGGGTTTGAACAAGAAGCCTTTCGCACCCAAGGCTTGCGGATTATGAATTACCCATTTGGAGACCAGCACAAAAGGAATGGTTTTCTTTCTTAACACTTGTGCGACTTGTTTTTCACAACCTTCATTCACATTGATGAAAGCGAGGGAGCAATCGCTGTGCTCTTGAAAGGCTTTTTCAAGCTGATTAAAGGCCGTAATGCGGATGCATTCTATGCCCCAATATCCAAGGCCATTGCACATGGCCTCAAGGTATAGGGGATTGTCGTCAAAACAAAGTACTTTCAGATGGTCGAAACGGTGACTTTGCTCTTTTTCGACCTCGTAAGCCGCCAATTTTTCAAGTTTCATCGTGACTGAAAAGGTTGAGCCTTTGTTCAGTTCGCTACTCAGGCTGATTTTACCTTGCATTTGCTCAGCCAGTTTTTTACAAATAACCAAACCTAATCCTGAACCGCCATAGCGTCTGGTGATGCTGGTATCTGCCTGATTGAATGCATTAAATAGCTTGGGTTGATCTTCGGCAGAAATGCCGATTCCAGTATCGCTAACTGACAGACAAATGCTGTAATCTTTGTCAGATTCTTGTTCAATGGAAGTACGAATGAGTACATAGCCATGATCGGTAAATTTAATGGCATTATTAACCAGGTTACTGATGATTTGCTTGATGCGGATGGGATCGCCTAGGACTTTTCGCGGAACATTGATTTCAGTAGCAGGAATCAAATCTAGCCCTTTTTTATGAGCATTGGGCGCCGACAAGGCCAGCACTTCATCAATGCAGGCGCGAATGTCTAAAGGAATACAATCCAAATGCAGTTTACCGGCATCCATTTTTGAGTAATCAAGTGAATTAGTTTCGACTTAATCTGACACAAGTACTTGAAAAAGAGAGAGTTTCCGGTTTTGATAGAAGTGCGAACTTGAAACAAAACCAAAAGGAAAACTCTCATGATAGATAATACAGTTAAAATTATTAAACATAAAGTTGGCTTATTAAACCTTGCTGAAGAATTAGGGAATGTATCTAAGGCATGTAAAGTAATGGGCTTATCCAGAGATACATTTTATCGCTATAAGTCGGCAGTAGAATCGGGAGGAGTTGATGCTTTATTCGATCAAAGCCGAAGAAAACCTAATCTAAAAAATAGAGTAGAAGAAGCAATTGAACTCTCGGTAAGGGAGTATGCGATCGCATTTCCAGCCCATGGTCAGCTTCGTACGAGCAATGAGCTTCGTAAACGGGGTATTTTTGTTTCTCCAAGTGGAGTTCGTAGCATTTGGCTGCGATATGAGCTTGCCAATTTTAAAGACCGCTTAAAAGCATTAGAGGCTAAAGTAGCTTCTGAAGGAATTATATTGACGGAAGCGCAGGTCGTAGCTTTGGAGAAAAAGAAATTTGATGATGAGGCATGTGGTGAAATCGAAACAGCACATCCTGGTTACCTCGGCTCGCAAGATACTTTTTATGTGGGTACGCTTAAAGGAGTCGGTCGCATTTATCAGCAAACTTTTGTTGATACCTATAGTAAAGTGGCATTTGCCAAGCTTTATACGACTAAAACGCCAATTACTTCAGCAGATTTACTGAACGATAAGGTTTTACCCTTCTTCGAACAACACGATTTACCTATACTGCGTATTTTAACAGATAGGGGTACTGAATATTGTGGCAAGGTAGAACAGCATGATTATCAGCTTTATTTGGCAATTAATAACATTGACCATACAAAGACAAAAGCAAATTCACCCCAAACAAATGGGATTTGTGAACGTTTTCATAAAACGATTTTACAGGAGTTTTATCAAGTAACATTCCGAAAGAAAATTTACGAATCAATCGATGAATTGCAAAAAGATCTGGACGAATGGATGGATTACTATAATAATCAACGTACTCATCAGGGTAAAATGTGTTGTGGACGTACTCCAATGCAAACTTTGATAGAGGCTAAACAAATCTGGATGGAAAAATTTATAAACTAAATTTGACCTGACAGACACTTCTTAAAAACCGGTAACTGTCAGATCAAGTTGGAACTACTACAAATCAAGAATATCATTGATGATTGTTAATAAATCCTGCGCTGATGATTTAATGGTTTTGACATAATCCATTTGCAAGCTATCAAGCTTGGATTCCAACAAGACATTGGTAAATCCAATCACACCGTTCATGGGATTCCTGATTTCATGGCTCATATTGGCAATGAATTCGGATTTCTGGCGACTTTTCTCTTCGCATTTTTTCTTTTCTAAAGATAATTCAATATTTTTTTCTTCCAATAACTCCAAACTTTGCTGCAAATCTTCTGTTGCTACTTCAATGTGGTGATTTAAATCCCTAATGGTATTTAAATATTGCTTTTGCAGATGGGCGCAACCTTTTTCTACGATTCCAAGCTCGCCTGGAGTGCCTACACTGATGTGCGTTTCAAATTCATTGCTCAATATTTGTTTCATGCTTCGACGCAATCTCGATATGGGTAGGTAAATGCGTCTAGATAGGAAAAAATGAATGGTTAGACTGATAAGAAGACCCAAAAGAGTAATAAAAATGGTCACGATGTACATCTGATATTGCTTTATCAGCATGGACTGCGTATCTATATCAAGTGATAGCCAACCAAGAATATCATCGGCTTGCAGAGCCATTAAGTAGGGCGATTTATTGAAAGGGCTTGTGGTGTAAAGGTTGTATTTTGGAATGGTGATTGGGGCTACAAAGTTAATGGTATAGGGTTTGGTTTCCTTGCTTTCTATATAATCGCCAGTAAATTTTAGAGGCTTAAATGGTTTTTGTATGGAATGTTTGCCGCCACGATAAGCTACTAATTGCCCCTGCGCATTGTAAAAAGCTATTGCTTTGACTTCAGGGCTGACGATGGATGCATTGATGAGCCCTTGCAACGTTCTCATGTCATTACGCATCATGGCAAATTGGGCGGCGGGTAAAAGCTGGCGAATATAGGCTTCACCCATTTTTGACATTTGCTGGTGCAAGTCTTTGTTGAATTGTCCATTGTAAAACACGGCGAAGAGTAGCGCGACTAAAAAAACAGGGATGAGAGTTGTGATGCGTAATTGGTATTTGATGCCCAGTCTTTTCATAACCTGCACCTGTTATCACAGCAATTTAACGTCTTTGGCACGGCAATTTCCTATGAGCTGTCTAGAAATTTCGATGCAATTTGGCCAAGGCAGCGCCGTTAGCATTCACCTTTTTAATGCACCATGATTAAGCTTAGCAAATTTAAAAACAAGATTTTGCAATAAGCAAGTAAGGAAGCCTAATGTTTATTTGCGTTGATATTAAAGTGGGCTATTATATACCCATTCAAAATGAATGGTATAGCGCAATCTCGGCTTCTGTCAGCAGATCCTGCCGCAGCTGTAACTCTTATGTACGCTTCGTCAATGCATGACTGATTCGCCAGATGCCTACAACGGAGCGTTAAATGGTTGTCAGAACTCGATTTGCCCCCAGCCCTACAGGTTATTTGCATGTAGGCGGGGTACGTACCGCTTTATTTTCCTGGTTGTATGCAAAACATCATCAGGGGCAATTTATTCTTCGCATTGAAGATACGGATCAAGAGCGTTCAACCGCAGAGTCTGTCAAAGCCATTTTAGATGGTATGGCATGGTTAGGACTTCATGCAGACGAGGGTCCTTTTTACCAAACTCAACGTTATGATCGCTATCGAGAAATAGCCCAACGTTTACTGGAAGAAGGCAAAGCTTACCGTTGCGAATGCAGCAAAGAACGTCTTGAAGCCTTGCGAGAAGCACAAATGGCGGCTAAGGAAAAGCCGCGTTATGACGGTCACTGCCGCGATAAACATTTGGCTGCTTCCGACCAACCTCAGGTTATTCGCTTTAAAAATCCACACACAGGCGTGGTGTCATTCAGTGATGAGGTTTATGGCGATATTCATATTGAAAACAGTGAATTGGACGATTTGATTCTGGTGCGTTCAGACGGCCATCCTACCTATAATTTTGCAGTAGTTATTGATGATTGGGATATGCAAATTACCCATGTAATCCGTGGCGATGATCACATCAATAATACACCTCGCCAAATAAATTTATTCAAGGCATTAGGAGCGCCTGTCCCGGTATTTGCGCATTTGCCAATGATTCTTGGAGACGATGGCAAGCGTTTATCCAAACGCCATGGTGCTGTCAGTGTCCTCCAGTTTAAAGAATTGGGATTTTTGCCGCACGCCTTATTAAATTATCTGGTCAGGCTCGGTTGGTCTTATGGGGATCAAGAAATTTTCAGCCTTGAAGAAATGATCAACCATTTTGATCTGCAGAACGTCAGTCGTGGCGTATCCAGTTTTAACTATGAAAAGTTGTATTGGTTAAATCAACATTATCAAAAAAGCGATCCTCCTCAGGAAGTCGCGAAAGCTTTGCAATGGCATTTCCAACAGCGAGGAATTGATCCCGAAGAAGGACCGGATTTAGCCGATTTGGTCAGTATTCAGGCCGAACGATGCAAAACATTAGCTGAAATCTGTGAAAAAAGCCTTTATTTTTATCAAGACGAAGTTGAATACGATGAAGATGCGGTCAAAAAGCATCTAAGACCCGTTATCTTGCAACCTCTCGAGGATTTATACGGGCGCTTTAACCAGCTGCAAAGTTGGGATAAAGACAGTTTACAAAGCTGCATTAACGACGTCAGCGCTGCCTTTGATATAAATCTTGGTAAAATCGCGCAACCCTTGAGGGTGGCTGTTACCGGGAGCAGCATGTCTCCTTCCATAGACATGACGCTTACTTTGTTAGGTAAAGAGAGAACCTTGGCGCGCTTAAAGAAAGGTCTTGAAAGAATTCGTGAGCGAGCATCACAGAGCCCTTCCTGAATCAGATTAGGTCTGTTCCTAAGCTGCGCCCTTGCGCAGCAATTTAATTTAATCCCCACTCAGCTGATACACTTAAAGAGTAGGAATAAATTAAAGGTTAAAAGTGAGAATGAAAAATATTGCGGCCACTGAAGCACCGCAAGGTTTTCTCTACATCCCTGATTTCCTTAAAGGCAATGAGGAAGAAGAGCTCATTACACAGATAAAAAATCTGGAGTGGGAAGAAGTCCGTATGCATGGTGTAACAGCCCGAAGGCGGGTGGTTCATTTCGGCTTAAACTACACCTATGACAATCGCAGCATTAGCCCAACGTCTGCCCCACCTGTTTTTTTGGATTTTGTATTGGAGAGGGCCGCTCACCTGCTCCGAATAAAAACTGAAGAATTGGCAGAAATTTTAATCACTGATTATCCAGCAGGAGCTGGCATAGGTTGGCATCGAGACGCTCCTATGTTCGATAAGGTTTTTGGTGTTTCCTTATTAAATCCATGCACGATGAAGTTTCGACGCAAGCGTGAAGATCATTATCAGTTGTTTAAAATGCCATTGGCTCCCCGCTCGGCTTATGTATTATCTGGCTCGGCTCGTTGGCAATGGCAGCACCACATTCCCTTGGTAAAAATGCAACGTTATTCAATGACTTTCCGGACATTACGCCCTGAACGCTAGGTAATTTGTTCTTCAATGGGCATGTAGTTGGCATTCTTTGGATGATAACTGTCTCTTATTTCAAAATAGGAGGAGGGGATGATTTCCAGTTGTTTGATGTCATCCAGACGCAAATTGCGCCATTGTGGAATCCCGCCGGAAACGCTGCCGCCTGCAATTTGAAAACAATGAAGATGCTCATGACCTCCTAAAATGCCGATTAAATAAGGCTCAACAACCCGCCATTGCTGATGATATAAGACAAGCACCAGGGAATGGCTTCGGATGGCATTTGCAAGAATCTCTTTGACTTTGTTTATCATTGCCTTATCTTTATTGCAAGGTTTTGGTCTATATAGATAGTGTAGTTGCTTGCAATTTTCTTGACTTATTCATATTCATGCGAGAACTGGCATTTAGGAAATAAATATGGCGCAAACATTAAATCAGGAAATTCATCTGTTTAACCAAGCGGCTCTAAAGCAAGAATTAACCGCTGCGTTAATCATTGAAGATCAGCTTGAAGCGATTACCAACGATGTCGTCGATGCCAATCCTTCGGAGGCTGCCAAGGAACTGCAAGTTAAAATTCTGTCTTCCGCTCAGCAATCGATAACTCAAATGCTGCAAGCGGATTCAAGAGAAGCGTTTCTGCTGCATCAGCACCGTCTTCAGCATCTTCTGAATCAAATTAAAAGCGAACTAAATTTAAACGATCAATTGGATGAAGCGCTTGAGGATTACCGTTTTTATCATCACATTCATCAGTTTCTAACCAAGGCAGATACGGTTAATACCAGCCTGATGAATGTCAATTTGCCCGAATGGTTCAAAAAACACCCCTTTTATCCAAAATGGAAAGTGGAGCTTGATTTTTTAAGTGAAGAAACGAATCCCCGCATCTTTGATACGCATCGAAAACTATTGCTGGAAGAATTAGTGGTTAATGAGTCTTACGAAAATTTAGCCACTACAGCATCAATGGCCTTAATTGAGCAAAACATGCGATTACTAAATGGTGCACGCTTGTCTTATCTGAAGGAAAAAAGCAATCGCAACGAATTACTTAAGGATATTGCCTGGATCACCTTAGGTGTTGTCCTTGTTTCAAGTGCTGCAGTTTTAGGGCTTGCTTTTCCACCCTTGATTGTCCCAGGAATCATTATAGGAACTTTGGTTTTGGGCTATGGCGCCCTGGATTTTGCCAAGGAGAGTAAGAGTTTGTATTCAACAATGCAGGGTCAGCATTTGGGTGAACGCGAGCCTTCGAAGTCCACTCTAAATGAATTAACTGAATTGGAGAGACAACTTAGAGGCCCGCAAAGCAATTTTATAAACAGACAGCAGCTGCAAAATCGAAATTGGTCAAAGGAAGAAAAATGGGTGAAAGGGGCAGGCTATGCCTCTTCAGCCGCTGGATTTATTTTGGCTGCAGCGGCTTTGTCTCTTGTTTTTCCTGGACTGGGAGTACCTCTAGCCGCCATTGCTACGGTTTTCTTGTTATCCGTGGCTGTTGCGGTGATTGCGGCAGGACTTTTAAGTTTTCGAATTGTTAAGGAAAGAAAGGCCATCAATGAATTACAAGAGCAACTCAAAGCGGAAACGGTAGGCGATGATAAACTCTTGGAACAACTAAAGACAATCCAACCTGAAATTCAATTAAGCAGTACGGCAAAAGTATTAAAAGAGGAACAATTGCATCAAAAAGACGTTGTAAAAAGAACAAGTCCTGTCTCTCCCGATTTAGACGATGAGGAAGAAGAGGGAGACAATCCAAGAGGTAGAGAGGAGGAGGGAGAGAATCCCATTTCTTTAGAGGGAGAAAGGAATGAAGTAGAGGAAGAGACGATTCCAGAAGACGATTCAAAGGAGGGGGATGAGGATGAGGAAAGGAATAGAGTTTAGGCTAGATTGTAAGGGTTAAGGATAGCACCCTCGAAATCTCAATTAAGTTGCAATAACTGCGAATTATTTTTTAAGTTAAAAGAATGGTCTGCTGATTAAAATTTTAAACCCCTTAACATTCCCTTAAGGAAAAAAAACTACTATTGCATCTATTTTGCTCTGTTAGTTTAAATATGATAATTCTCTACATTCCTTTTGCTAAGGACGAAGCGGGTGATTTAAGCCAGGCAGCCGAGGCTTGGGTAATAAACCATAGAAATAACTCCATTGAATCGATCATGGTTATTCACCACCAAGATGAATTCCGCAGAGCTGAAATACTTTATGCCAGTTCCCTTTACGTGCTCGCCCATGGTTGTGATGATGTAAATATGATTGCTAATCACATCGATGAAACCAAAGGCCAACGAATATCCATATCCACGCTAACGGATCGGTTTAACCAGGATATTTTAGCCATCGCTCACAGCATTGGCTTCATTCACATTTATTGCTGTGGAACAGAGCAAGACAATGAGTTACGAGCGAGACAGTTCCAGTCTGGATACCTAAGGGCAGAAAATAGTCCGATATATTTTTATAAAGGAACAGTATTCTCTCCAGATGCTAGAGGCATGTTATGGTCTTTTGCAGAGAACCATTTTCAACGTGCTGAAAACCGGAGGCGAACCCTGTCCCAGGCCAAAAAAGCCGAAGAGAAAGAGGTAATTCCACCCAAGTTAAGACATCTTTATTCTATGTTTCAAAAAGCAAAAGAAACAAGGCATAAACATTATATTGCCCGATGTAAGAAACATAGGCTGCATTTTTTTGACAATAAAAGGCAAATACAGAGCCTGGATGATTTTGAAGAGCCTTCGGTCTCTGCTTCCGCATGCTAAAAAATAACCATTTGATTGACTTGATGAGCAGTTAAATGCCTTTATGAAAACTCATTTACATTACAGGAACATCTATGTCTAAATTTTATGACAATCAAATAAAACGACAAATGGATTTACAATCCTTTTTTGGGGAATCTCTTGGCAAGGAATTTTCAGAATTGATTCATCGGCAAAGGCAACATTTGGATTTTTTTCTCAAATCCACTTCACCCATGGAAGCTCAACAGCAACTGCAAGCTTATACATTCATGTATCAACAACAACAGCGCCTGCTGCATCTTAGTCTTTTTTCCAGTCTGATGCCCATATACCTTCCCGATTTAGAGGCGCAGGAAATTAAAGATGCATTGAATGAGAAATTCTCTAAAACAGGTATTGAAACAAAAAATTTTGAACCCTCATACCAGCCCGTCTTCAATGCAGAATTTGATGATTTTTATCAGGAGTTACCCGCCCATCCTTTTGATGAAGAGCTTATACTTACATCTTCTGGTTCCGGTTTGCCACTGCTGGAACTTCCTCCCGCTGAGGATTGCGTCTATCCCTCAACTTTGCCACAGTATTCAGGAAGCAACCCCTTGGGATTTTTTGCCTTACCCTCCTCTCAACCTGCCCCTGTGCATCTTCCGAAAGAACAAGATGAGGAAAAAAAATGCCTTACTAACCCTGGAGAACCGTCCAGAGCTTTGTCAGCCAACAAAAGGCTAAGTAACCGAGAAATGGCTACAGAGGAAGTACTTGCTAAAATGGAAGTTTTAAGGAATAAACGGCAAAAGAAAGGACTCAACCAAGAAGAGAGGCAAACGCTTCGCAGATATAGCAATATGATTTCGGCTCGTGAATCACGAGAGCGCCGGGCAAAAAGTTTAGAAAATATTCAAGGGCAACTTGCGGAAGAGGTGAAAAATCGAAAAGAACTCGAGCAGAAAAATGAACGCTTGTTCCATCAATTGAAAGCTGATGTCCAGCTTTTAAGTTTACTCCTTGGCACTATTCCGGAAACATCAGTGGCTATACCAGCTATCGAGAAAAGATTAGCAGAGCTAAATGCAGTGATAGAAGAAAAGTTACAGGAGGATAGCCCTAGGGATGGACTTAGATCTGACTTTGTTTAAGCTCTTGAATTTCTAATAAAAAAGACTATGCTGTAGGTAATGTGGGCCGTTAGCTCAGCTGGTAGAGCAGGAGGCTCTTAACCTCTGTGTCATAGGTTCGATCCCTATACGGCCCACCATTCCTGTTATCCTGTTCTTTAATCTAGCCATTTAGGATACAATGTGACAGTTGTTTCACACTTAGTTTTCTCTTTTTATGAATCAAAATAATGAACAAAAATCCCAAAGCAAAGGCCAGCAATTCGCGTATTTGCTCAGCCAAATAATTTTTATGGGACGATGGATTCAGGCTCCATTATATCTTGGCTTGTTATTGATATTGATGGCCTATGCTTATCGCTTCATTGCCGAGCTCTTTCATTTAATGGGTCATATCCATTCCGCTGACAATACCGAAATCATGTTAGGCGTTTTGGATCTCATTGATGTGGTCATGATTGCTAATTTATTAATTATGGTCATTATGGGAGGGTACGAAACGTTCGTTTCAAAACTGAATTTGTCCAATCATCCGGATCAGCCCGAATGGCTGGATCATATTGATGCTGGAGCAATGAAAATTAAATTAGCACTGGCTTTAATAGGAATTTCTTCCATTCATTTACTCAGGACGTTTATTGATCCAGCCACTCAAAGTACCATGAGTGTCATGTGGCAGGTAATCATTCATTTGACTTTGCTACTATCAGCTCTTGCTATTGCCTATACCAACAAATTGCTTGCGCAGACTTAGCTAAATTTGCCTGATAGCAGACAACAATTTTTAAATTTCTTCTGGCTTCCACAAGGGCAGGGTGCATTGCGGGGTGTTTTAGGCTGCCTAGGGAGGTTTTTTCCTCCTGGTTGGCCACTGGTATAAAACCATAATCCTTCTTGGCATTCAAATTCGCTCAACTCATGAATGCTTTCAAGCTGATCTCCCTCTTTAAATCGAGCCTTGAATTCAACCCAGCCCTTATTGCTGTCTAGAGGATCCAGATAAGAGCGAATCACTTTTAAATCCAGCCATTGAACTCGCCTCGCCCAAGTTGCCGCTTCGATTTCATGAAAGCCCTGTAAGGCGGACCCACGCATGGTTTGTTTTATATAATCTATATTGGCCCGAGTGTAAGCTGTATAACGAGAACGCATCAGTACTTCTGGGGTTTTGGCATTTGCCTTCCCTGTCAGGTATAAGCCACAGCAATCATCATAATTTTTCTTTGAACCACAAGGACATAAATTCATAAAACCCCTTTATAAAATCAAGTATCGGCTTCCTAGAAAAAGAAGAGCTAAGTATAATCGCGCCACCAACGCGCTGCGAAGCAAAATGTGTATAAGGAATATTAAAACATGATTATATTGTACCAATTTCCAGGCATGTGGGGTTTGCCCAATGCAAGCCCTTTTTGTGTCAAACTGGAAACTTATTTGCGCATGGCCGAAATTCCCTATGAAATTCGTTTTGTAATGAATCCCAAAAAATCACCCAAAGGTAAATTGCCTTTCATCAAAATGGATGGGGAACCTTATGCCGATACAGAATTGATTATTAATCACTTGCAAGAAAAATTTGGCTATCCTCTCGACAGGCATTTAAACCATGAACAAAGAGCGTTAAATTTGCTTTTAGAGGCTACATTTTGTGAGCGTCTTTACTGGATAATGCTCTACTTTCGCTGGTTGGATGAGAGTGAGTGGGCTCATGTAAAGCAAGCTTTTTTCGCCAAAATACCCGCTTTTTCCAAGTGGTTTTTACCTTGTATGGTACGCAAAAACATGATCAAAAGTTTAAAGAGTCAGGGTATTGGTCGTCACACTCCTCAGGAAGTTCAGGAGATGGGTTATAGATCCCTTGATGCGGTTGCTGCCATTCTTGCGGATAAAAAATATTTTCATGGGGATGAGTTAACAACAATCGATGCCACAGCTTTCGGTTTTTTGTCGAATATTTTATGGCTACCCTTTGAAGATCCCTTAAAAAAACATGTCCAACAACATCAGAATTTACTGCATTATTGCGATAAAATTTGGACGAATTTCTACCCTGAAATGCCTAAGCCTTTTAATCTGTTTTGATCGTTGAAGGGATAATCTCCAGTTATTCTCTTTGATTTTTCTGGCAATAGGTAGTCTGTGCTTGACTTTGCAATGAGAAATTTATTTGTTAAGATTTACTGGTTTAAATAATAATTGAGGTCAAATATGCCAATCATAAACAGTACTCGCGTGCAGAAAAAAGAAAAAATTAAGGCTGAGATCAGTAGTGAGATTTTTGACATGATCAATGAGTATTGCACTTGGGCAAACATCGATGACGTTGGTTTTTTTATTGAAGAAGCCGCAAGCTTTGTCTTTGCTAAAGATCGTGATTGGAAACAGTATAAAAAAGCTGCTAAAAAACGTGCGGAAACGACTCAAGCTTGAAACCATAAAGGCGCGCATTAGCCGCCTTTATTCCCTTTTCCTAGGGGTGTGACCTCGCATTAATGTAAGAATATTTCTGAGCACTCTCTTTATATGGTCAATTTAAAATCACATGGCTCTTTTTGTTTTCAATTAATTCATGTATAATTCATTTTTAAATTATCCCAAGTGAATAGAATTAAGGTGAAAGTATGCAATCCAAATCCGAGACTTTTAATGAATTACCACCAGAACTTAAAATTGAAACCGCTCAAAATTTATCCAACCGTGATTTAGTAAACTTAGCTCAGACATCAAAATATCATTTGGCTTTGTTTAAACCGGTGATTGATGTTCGTAAATTATTGCATCATGTGACCCGCGGGGAACATGATGCGGTTAAAGCGATGTTAAAGCAGGACATAAATTTAATGTTTAAACGGGGCAAAGTGACCGATTGTTCTGGGCGAGAATTTGAGAACATAAGTGGCTTTGAATACGCACTGTGGGCTCTGGATAAACACATGTGGGCAGCAATGATTGCGTGCATCCCTCAGGATGAAGAAGGCAAAAAGGTATTTGCACGATTGTATGCTCAATACAACAAAGTGAACACGGAGGGAGTCACTTATAGGCTTAATGGAAAAACAATCACTGAACAGCATTTTGATTTCGAAAATACCATCATTAAAGAACTGCAAACGCAAGTAGATTCAATCAACGCGCCAGGAGCTAAAAATTGGGAAGACATAGATAATCAGTGGCGAGAAGGTGTAGGTAGTGCCGAAAATCTTTTTCCTATGCATGTTGTCTATGAGTACTGCTCTAATGAACCTTTTTATCCTGTGCCGAAATTTACCTCGCAGCCTAAATCATCAAAGCAGTTTTATAATTGGATAACTAAAAAGGATGAAAATTGGTTTAGTGTTGATTCTAAGTTGTCGGTTGATTTTGCTATATATAAGGGGCGGTGGGGGGTGCCTGCCGGCGGCCGCTGGGGGCGTGGTGTGCTAGACGATTTGGATGCCATGACGGCATTATGTAAAGTAAGAACAAACGATTTTATCGATCTCAAATCGCAACTTGAAGACCAGATGACGCTAGATAATCATCACCAAGTGTCTCAGATTTGACCGAATTGACATCATGTCGATTAAGCAGTTCGGCGGCGTAAGCCGCCACATGCTTATCCCAGCATGAGTCCAAAAACCATAAAAGCAAGTCCTGGTATAACCAGTGTGCTGCTGTTCTCACCCACCACAGACACCATCGATGCAAGTAACTGATGATGCGCCGGGGAGAAACCCCATCTTTGACCATCCAGTTAACTTGCTCGCGCGCTTTGCGCAATGTTCTTGCATGAGGAACAATGTGTGTTTGCAAAAGAGGCTGCTTTTCGGGTTGCCAAATTGTCTCTACCCCCCCCGATTTGGATTGATTTTGTTCAACTTGCTCCGTGTTAGGAACGTTTACAACAGCCTGTGTCATTGTGGTGTTATCCAAAGGTTGCGTCTTTGGATATTGGATGCCTAAAAAATGGAAGCCTTTATCAATTGACCCAATACGCGTTTTTTTACCGGACAAGCGTAGGCGCCTTTCCTGTAATACTTGCATTAGACGCTGTTTACAGCGATTGAGACTGCGCTTGGTTTGGCACAGGATAAGAATGTCATCCTGATACCGAAAGTAAGCCACATCCATTTCATTGAATGCGTCATCGAGTGGTTTTAAATAAAGGCCACTAAAAAATTGGGATAAAGGGCCGCGTAACGCAATGCCTGTATCTGGATTCTTATAACCTCTTGGTGTTTCAATTGGATTGACTATAATGCGTTCCAACATCAAATTCAGTTTAGGATCATGGTAATGTGCCTGAATATCCTTGACTAATTGATGATGTGAAATAGATTTATAATACGATTTAATATCCGCGCGAATAAGGTACTTTGGCCTCATCTCTTCAAGAACTTTTTTCACTTGCTCCGTTGCATACTTTACCCCGCTTGGACCATGAAGGTGATAACAATTAGGGTTCATGACAAAAGGAAATGTGGGTTTTAATTGGTGCAGCAAAACATGTTGCAGGATACGGTCGGAAAGATGGAGTTGGTCAATCATTTCCTCTGGAAAATAACAACGCTTAAGAAATCGTGGTGTATAACTGCCATCGATTAGGGCATGAACTCCTTCAACTAGCCAATCATCTAATTCTCGTGCTAAAAAATGAATATCATGGTTATGGTGGGCGTGATGTTTTTGTTTATGGATCTTGGCAAACAGTTTCCGGCCTATATCCAGCATTGAAATCAGATCCCAGCGTTTCATACTTTATTTCTATCCTTGCTTCATCCAGGAATCCATTTATCTGTTTTTATTAATGGAACACCCAATAACGAGTCCTCCAACTTGACTGCTAAACCAGGTATTATATTATCGCCATTTTAAAACGGATTTGTAGTAATTGATATGGCTGAAGTGATTGCTGTAAATGGTGATGAATTAGTGTTGCAAGTACGGGTTAAACTTGATGGCTCCATGCTGAATATGGAGGAGGCCATTCAATCCGCAGTCAATGAAGTGGGGAGTCTTGCAACAGCAGAGGCATTAAAGCGGTTTGATACCACTGGGGCACCTATTCAAATAGGCAATGTTCGGATGACAAGCAAGGGGAAAGTCCGAAAATGTTATGAGACACCTTATGGTGCTGTTCATTTGGAGCGTTACGTTTATCAAACCTCATCTGGAGGAAAAACCTACTGTCCTTTAGATGAACGAGCACGAACTCTTATCAGTTCAACGCCACGCTTTGCTAAACAAGTTTCTAGTAAATACTCACAACTCAGTGCACAAGAGGTCATGGATGATTTTAAAACCAATCATGGCCGTCCAGTAGCCCGTTCTTTTCTACAAAATATTGTGGATGTGGTGGGCTCAATTGCTCAAGCTGTGGAAGCAGACTGGATGTATGAAACGCCTAAAATTGATGACGTCGTTAGCACGGTATCTGTGAGTCTTGATGGTACTTGTGTGCTCATGGTCAATGAAGGTTGGCGAGAAGCCATGACAGGAACAATTACTTTGTATAATAAGATTGGAGAACGATTGCATACTATTTATTTAGGGGCAGCGCCAGAATATGGCAAGGCGAACTTTTTGGAGCGTCTTGAGCGAGAGGTGTACCGCATTAAATTGCAATACCCTAACGCAACCTATGTGGGTATTGCTGATGGTGCACGAGTGAATTGGGATTTTTTAGAGAGCCATACCCAATATCAAGTGCTCGATTTTTTTCATGCAACTGAATATCTTGCACAAGCTTCTCATGCCATGCATCCAATCGATACTTCACTGCGGAAAATTTGGCTCGATTTAGCCTGTCACCGATTAAAACATGAGTTTAATGCAGCCTCCCAATTGCTTAGTGAAATGAGTAACATGCTACCCAATAGACAAAAACAGGGGCTTGTTGACAAACTAAAAAGTGCAATTACTTATTTTAAAAATCAAAGGCAACGAATGGATTATAACTTTTATCAAATGAACAATTTGCCCATTGGCTCGGGGGTTACCGAAGCGGCTTGCAAGACTCTCATTAAACAACGCCTCTGCCAATCAGGAATGAAGTGGAAAAATCAGGGTATTTCAATGGTTCTGCATTTAAGAGCGCTAATATCAACCAAAGGTCGGTGGGAACAATTTTGGGAGCGTATTAATCAAGCAGGTTTGATCGGTCTGGCAGAAATTTGCTAATTATTTATAAGAAACAAAACAGTACATTAATTCGAGGTCATACCCTTTCCTAGATGCAATGACTACAGTTTAAGACTAATCCATAACAGAAAATCCATTTTCTGTTTGTTTTCTAAATTAATTGTTACCACATTTTTGCCAAGTGTTTGCTCGCTGCACTAAAGGAATCCGAACAGAAACGTATTACTTGCGAGTAATCCTGATGAGAACAATGTGTACACAAACATTCCACGATTTTTTCGACGGCCTCTTTTTCTGAGGTTCCGTTTAAGCGAATTAAAGGGTTTTGATTTAACAGCGCTCCAAAAGTAAACAGATACCTTTCTGGGCTTGGTATGTTCTTGCTGAAATGGCTATAGGCAATCAATGGCGAGGTCTTCCCTTGATTGAGTAAAGGAAGAAAGCAGTGCAATAAATCGGCATACTGTGTCGACAATTTTTCAAGCCTCAAACTCGGGTTTGGGACTAGGCCATCCCTGCTCGCGGGGGCTAGTTGTGCGGCTCTTTGGAAACATGAGATTGCCAGGTTGAACGAAGGATGTGGTACTGTGGATTGTCCATTGGATTCTTGCGATTTCAGGGCTGCTAAAAGCAACACATGGCCTAATTTTTCAAAATTCAAAGCCTTTTGCCCTTCCTGGGAAATGGTTGCATGAGTTCTCGCGTAAGACTCTTTCCATTCCTCTAACTTTTGATAAATGCTTTCGCTGTCATTGCGATAATCAATTGCAGGTTTTTGGGCTAATTCGCTGCTTGAGTGAACAGAAAATTGAAATCCAGTGTTTGAATGAAATTCAGTAACGGGTGACATTGGGGTTGATAAAAGAGTAAGGGCGCTGGCAATTTGCATGAGCTCTGGGGAATCAGATGTTTTTTCTGTGACAGTTGCGGCAGTTGTGGCTTTTTGATGAACCTCATCCATCGCCAAAGAAGGCTGGGCAGTTTCTCTGCCTTCAACTTCCCGGGAGCGCGCTGGCAATTGGCTGCTCATTTTTTTTCTGGGTCGTGAGCTGTGCTTTTCTTTTTGGGCTTTAGCACTTTCTTTTGCCGGGATTTCCTTTTCTTCGTGAATGATAATTTTCTTGCGTTTTTTCTGTGCTTGCTTTTCTAATCTACGGTCACGGGTTGCCGTTAATTCCCTGGTGGCCGGCTTGGGCTCTGGGGCTTGGATTTTAGCAAGTAAGCCTTTTGCTTCTTCCAATCGGTTTTGAATGTGATTGCGGAATTCAGTTCCAAGTCCCAGATGTTCATCGTAATTTCTGCGATAATTACTAAGAATCAACTGTGAAAAATCGTTATATTTCTGAATTACTTCCTTCAAGGCATCCACAACATTTGCTCCTTGATTAGCCGCTAATTCTTTTTGAATGAAAAAAAACTTCAATTCAGCATAATGAAAATTGAGTTTCTTCTGTAAAAAAATGCCTTTGAGGTTTTGTTGTGAAAGCTCGCCTAAGTTAAAGGGAGGGATTAAGGAAATGGCTTTAAGTACATGTTCGTAACATGCATTTGCTTTGCCTAGCAAAGTTTTAATGGAACTTAACTCACTGGCCTCTTTTATTGAATAGGCATAATCCACGTAACTTTGAGCGATGGTAAAAAGAACATTAGAGCAATTAAGCAGTTCCTGGTGACCTGCTTTATTCAATTTCTTAATTTCTTTCGCAGGAACCTCTTCGAAAAGTTTTAAGTTGTCTTCTAAAGCTTTGATGTCTTTCTTTTGTAGGAATTGTTCATAATTACGCGTGACTTGTGCTAATAATTGTTCTAATTTCATTACGAATCCTAGGGGATTAAAAAGCAAAGACCGTCATTATATGGTTAATTTATTAACGCAAGCTTAAGTAATGGAAAGGGATCTTAAATCCACAATCTCAAGGAAATCTCTTCAAGATTTGGATGCAATAGGAAATACATGGCTAAATATTTCCATCGTTTAAGATGTGATAAATATGCGTATTTTCATAAAAATTGCTTGACAGTCTTAGATGCTCTCATTAAACTTCGATTCTCATTTCGGGGCTATAGCTCAGCTGGGAGAGCGCTTGCATGGCATGCAAGAGGTCGGCGGTTCGATCCCGCCTAGCTCCACCATCATCAAGTAATTGATGATGGGTAACGTTCCAGGTCCCCATCGTCTAGAGGCCTAGGACATCGCCCTTTCACGGCGGTAACGGGGGTTCGAATCCCCCTGGGGACGCCATTTTGGCGTGAACGTTATATAATTTATTAATCTAGGTCCCCATCGTCTAGAGGCCTAGGACATCGCCCTTTCACGGCGGTAACGGGGGTTCGAATCCCCCTGGGGACGCCATCTATTTGGCATAGTTAATCCACTTATCCAAAATTTTCAGCTCGGTGACCAACTGCCTATCTTCGTTTTTTGTAATGAATTGAATTGGCTCGCTGCCACCTTCCGATGCCTAACCAGCAACGATGTAAAACTTAAACTGTTATTTGCGACGGAGCGCTTAAGGCTTCCCCCAAATGCGTATAAAGAATAAAAACCCTCAATGAAAATTATTGTTCAGATGAGGACAGCCAACTCTTAATGGCAATTTTGGTCTCGGCAATGACAGTGAGCAATTGCTCAAAAAGATCTTGCCGTCTCTTGGAGTAACCTGCCTTGCAATATCGTTCAAAGTACTGACAGGCATATTGTAATTTTACTGTGCCGCAATAAAGAGCGCTGCTTTTTAGTTTATGAGCAATTTTTTCAGCATTAGTCCAGTTGTTGTCCGCATGGGCTTTCCGAAGAGCGCTTTCTTCTTGTTGCAGGTTGTCAAAAAGCAATAATTCCAAGATTTCGCGCATTGCAGCTTTAGAGCCGGAGTTGGATAAGGCAATATTTGCATCGAGTAGAGGAAAATTTTGCAACTCGAAAAGCCCAGTCTCTGTATTCGGGAGATCTGAGCCCAAAAATTGTTGCTCTTGATGAGGGGCAGGAGCCAAAAAACTGCTTACTATTTCTTGTAGTGTAGTTCTGGAAAGGGGCTTGGTCAGAATCTTATTCATGCCTGCTTGCAAACATTCTTCTTCAATTTTTTCGACAGCGTGAGCTGTTAGGCCGACGACTGGAATACTGTAATTTTTATGGTTTTGAGGAAGTGAACGAAGCCAATGAGTAAGCTCCTGTCCTGACATGGTAGGTAAACCGATGTCAGTGATGATTAGATCATAGCGGTTAACCTCGATTAATTTCATCGCTTCTTCGGCATCCATCGTTGAGGTGCAATGATAGCCTAACTGTGTGATTAAAGATTCGGCGATGCGTAAGGCAACGGTATTGTCTTCTACCAAAAGAATATTTGCCTTTCCATTAAATAGTGGTTTAGGTTCTTGAGAATCTTTTTCCTCACTCATGAATTCAAAAGCGGGTAAAATTTTCCCTCGCTTCACCTTCAGATTGAAACTAATTCGAGTGCCGACTGTGGGTTCACTTTCAAGCTGGATTTTACTATCTAGGAGCTCGAGGTAGTTTCTAACAATATGCAGGCCAACGCCATGGCCATCGTATTTTCCTTTATAAGATGGATTCACTCGGAAAAATCGTTCGAATACTTGTTGTTGCAATTCCGCCGGTATACCAATGCCGGTATCCCAGATTACAAATTCCAATAATTGCTCATCATTTGCATCGGAAATTTTTTTAACCTGGATGCCAATTTTACCCTTGTCTGTAAATTTAATTGCATTACCAATGAGATTAAGCAAAATCCTGACAAGTTTGGTTCTGTCGGTAATGATGGCATTGCGGATGGCTGGATCAAAATCAATATCCAAATCCAATTGCTTAAGCTTCACAGTAGGCAACTCAAGATGAATCAGGTTTTTTATGCTCTGGTATAGATCAAATTCTTCTTCCACGAGACGATTTTCAGTGCTCTGACTGGCAGCAATGATATCAAGTACACTGTTTAGCAGACTGAGAAGTTGCTCGCCACTTTCATGCACCCAATGCGCATATTGCTTCTCTTCCGGATCCTCAAGCCGCTCTTCCAGTAATTTGGAAATACCGATAATGCCACTGACAGGAGTACGGATATCGTGGCTCATATTGGTGATGAATTCGGTTTTTGCCCGATTCGATAACTCCGCTTGTTCCTTAGCCTTCGCCAAAGATTTTTCCATTTTTATTCGATCAGTGATATCGATGTAAATGCCAAGGACCCCGGTGACTTCACCGTTTTTATTGATAAGTGGCACTTTGCTTGTACTTAGAATTCGTTCTGTTCCGTCTGTGAGTCTTTGACATTCTTCGATATTAATTCTCGACTCTTTGTTTTCAATGATTTTACGATCATCGGCCCGATAACTTTGGCTGTTCTCTTCAGAAACAGGCAGTTCAAAATCGGATTTGCCAATGACCTCTTCTTTTGAATGCAAGCCTAGGGAATTTACGAAAGCCATATTACAGCCCACGTAAGTTAAACTTTTATTTTTCCAAAAAATTTGAGCAGGAAGATAATCGATTATGGTATTGGTTAAGTTATCCTGATTGGCAAAATCTTCCCTTTGTTTCTTTGGCAATACCATAATCTTCCCTAATATGCATGGTTAATTATTCGCTGGATGCTTATTTTTAACCTGATTTGTGCAGTTGTTAGCCGATTGATTATTATTAAAACTACTAGGAGGATTAGTATAAAAGAAAGTATCCCTTTTGTCAGATATGCTGCTTAATTGCTCGGGCACAGTGGGACTAATTTCTTCCACGGAGGAGCTGCTGAGCTCCTTTTCCTGTTTGTCTTTCTGCGGACTAATTTCTTTCAAACGTTCAAAGGTATTCAAAGTGCAGGTATTAGGTTCGTCTGGGGCAGGTTTGGAATGAATCTCATACCGCGCCATGTCCAAAACTCCATTTTTGACATAAGTAATGCCGTTTTCAGTGATGCAATTTTCTCCCAGGAGTAACTGGACCGCTTCATCACCAACATTTAAGACATTGCTTACCTTGCCAGGAAAACAGTACAAGATGTTGTTATACATAAATACGATGGAGCCGCGAAATTCCGTTTGCGTTTTCATCTTGGCCAGAACCTCTCCGGCCCAACCGCAGTATTCAAAGCGGCCGGTTTCGGGCTGATGCTGTTCCAGCTTGCCTGACAAGCCGTTTAGCGCTTGTTCTCCAGGTTCTCCCGTTTGTTCTGTCGTGGAAAACCATGACCAAAAACGCTTGGCTTCGCCTTCAATTCGGGGCTTAATCATGGTTTTGATGTAATCGTCCGTAATGGAATTTAAAATTTCACGAGCTTGCTCTGGGGTTTCGCTGGAGGCCATAATGGTATAGGCTCCATGGGTCAGAATGTAATCCTGTTCGAAGTTTGGTTTATCAACCACCGGCATCATGCAGGGAAACATCCCATCCATTACAATGGCCGAAAAGGGTTTGTCGCTTTTGGGTTGCGTATCTTTGTATTTCAAGGCCAGGCAAGGTTGATACCGTACTTCCATTGCTACCGGAAATTTATCTTTCAAATCTTGCGGAATCAGCGTTTGGTAGCTGGTGGCATTAATAACAAAATCATGTACAGAAGCTTTGTTATTGGCATCGCAGATTACTGTTTGCTCAGTTTCTGTTTTACGAGTCTCGGTTACTTTATAATTGCAAACAATATTTACACCGGCTGCTTTTAATTTATTAAGAAAAGCATTACGGAGGCGATCTCCGAGAATAATACTGGGCTCGTCTAGATTCATAGCCATTTCTATTTCATCAGTATAACCTTCACCACTCATGTCAATGTGTTGTGCCTCGGGCGACTCACGACAAACCGTTTCAAAGGTTTCCTTATCTACTTTAGAGGCATGGCCTAAGGCATCAATTTTACCAAGGGCATAGATGGATTGTGAGTGGGGAACGACGAACTCCGGGAACTCCTGACAGAACCTTTCGAAAGTTTCCAGGCAGCTTTCGCGGGTAGCTGGGGAGCGCGGATAATGAGGGCCTTTGTGTAGCCTAATACCAAATTTGCCAGAAATTCCACTGAGGATCTGGCTATTTCGCTCATAAATTGTAACTTTACAGCCAAGCTTAGCGAGTGATAAGGCCAGGTAACATCCGTACCAGCCTCCACCTATTATGGCTATGTCTTTGTTCTTGAGTTCATTTATTGGCATACAGAAACTTTTTAAAAAATATTAATCTATCAACATGTAAATATATTATACAATAACCGAAAGCATTTGTATCCATTATTTACATTTGGACTTCTATTTTGCACAGAGGATTTTGATAATTAATATTTTTATAAGAACCCTAAAGTCTCTCGAAGATAGTTCGGGTATTGAATCCAAATAGGCGCTCATGCATGCGATAGGCATACTCATCAGTCATGTTGGCGATGTAATCACAAACCACACGATAGGCGGCTTTTTCATCTGAAGCTTGTTGAAAGAGTTCACGATTTTTGCTGTCTAGCAAGGTACTGGCATTGGAGCTAATCGCTTCAAATAATCTCAAAACCACGGTTTGTCCGCCATACTCAAAAGTACGTGCTTCTTGTGAATCAATCACATGCTGGTAAATTAAATTTTTTAAATAATTAAGTAAGGCAGACGCTTCAGGAAGTAACATCAAATTATACTTAAGCAAAGGATCTTTGAATTCTTCATTGCTAATGGTGATGCGAGTGGCGGTGATGAAATAATTAACCATTTCACCAATGGCTTGTTTGCATTGATGAGCCCGAGGGCTAAACAGTGAATCAATGAGCCTGTCTTGAGTTTCTGTCAAAGGGGTTTCAGCCAAAAGCTGGCGAAAAATGGCACCGTCGAATTGTTCGCGATTGATTAAGCGTAAATGGATGGCATCTTCTAAATCATGTACTCCATAGGCGATGTCATCGGCTGCATCCATGATTGAACAATCGAAACTTCGATAAGCAGCCTTGCCATGTTCTTTTAGCTTGGGTGCTTTAAGCAAGGATTGGAAGAGGCTTTTATCGTTTTCGCTAAAGGGTGAGAGAATCCAATTGACTTCCTCTTGCTCACTTTCAAAGTAAGCCTTTGGTGGTAACCAGTCGTTAACCCGAATGGTTTTATGCGCTGATGTAGACGCTTGCGGTAACTGAAAGGCCACAACTTGAGCACGATTTACCGGGTATTTCATAACACCCAGCAAGGCTCTTCTGGTTAAATCCATGCCGTAAGGGCCATAACTGTCTTCTGTTTTAGTCAATAAACGCAAAGTTTGACCATTGCCCTCAAAGCCTCCATGATTTCGCATCATATAGTTCAAAGCCACTTCACCCCCATGACCAAAAGGCGGATGGCCGATGTCGTGCAAAAGACAAATCACAGAAATTAAATCATCATTAGGGAGTAAACCGCTTAACCCATTGCCAGCATGATTCATTGCCAAATTACGAACGATGCTGCGTCCTATGGAGGCGACTTCAAGGGAATGGGTGAGGCGGGTTCGATGAAAATCACCTTCATCGGTGCCTAAAATTTGTGTTTTACGCTGCAAGCGACGAAATGCCGGAGAATGAATGACCCTGGTTCTGTCTCTTTCATAGGGATCTCGATGATCCTGGAGACCTCGCTGATGAATTTGACCAGAGCGTCTATGAGTCCACATACTAACTACTAAACATGCAAATCCAATAATGTATGCGATTATTTGCCTTAAAACAACTCTGCCAAGGCATTGAATTGGTTATATCAGCCTGGATTCAACGAATTCACTAAAGTTTTTTTAATTTTTAAAGATAAAAGTAATATCCCGTAAAATAACAAGGGCCTATTAAATCATCCGATTAAAGGCACGATAAGGGAGAACTCAAATGAATAACAACAAATTCTTTGTAGTTTGTCTTTGCGTAAGCGGACTTTCAGCTTGCACTTCAATGGGAGACAGCGGCAAATACATCAATTATCGCAGTGAACCTGCCTTTCTGTACCAAAACAATCTTTACTATGAAAGTGTGGGTACTGATTATAATTATGATTATCGAGCTGAAAGAGGGCAAGTGAGAGTTCCCAATTCCTATCACGTCGGACCTGATCATTCTCCCGCCTCTTTCAAGGATATTGATAGAACCTGGGTTAATCAACAAAGCCCGCAAGGTTACACCATTCAAATCTCAGAAGGGGAAAAAGCCTCTCAAGTGGCGAAGCAATTGTATAAAGCTCCAAAAAATGATCGAACAGCCCAGATTCAATCCCAGGGTAGCAATGGCCAGACTTACTACAAGGGAGTCTATGGCAGTTATAACAGTTATGAAGACGCGCAAAAAGCGCTTAATAGTTTGCCTCCTGAATTAAAAGCAGGTGCGAACATTAAGAATTGGGGGGCAATACAAAGTTCTTCACAATGAGCTCATTTGGTAGCGATCACAACCATTACTTTAACAACACCCGCGGTTTCAGTCCGCTCGGCGCTTAATTGCTTTAAGGTAATGGCGTAATCGCTACTTAGTGTCCACAACCAGGACAGAAAGGCTATATATGGTACCTGTTCAAAGGTAAGTTCAATGTCGCCTGAGGAAATTTGCTGCAACTGGTGCACAAAGGGCCGAAGGTCATTGTTGCTCAATTGACTATCAATTAAAGCCAATAATTTGGCTTGATTAATTGCTTGCGGGGTTTTTTTATTTTTGGGTTGGCGACTAACTTGCTCCATCCACGCCAAGGTTTCTTTTTTTTCTCGAAGTTGAGAGGTTTTGCTTTCTACAGTCGAGGTTATTGGCGAATAAATCAGAATATAAATCAGATAAAATATGAGGCAGATGGCCGCTATGGACAACATCCAGCGTTCTCGCTCATTGAGGTTACTCCAATAATGGCTAATCACAGGCTAAGCTCCAAAGTAGCTATCACTTTATTCTCCTCCGTCGATGCTTGTGTTTGCCGCACTTTGATTTTGGCTTGCTGCAAGCGATTCTGTAAATCTTCGAGCTCAGCGAAATTGGCAGTAGCCAAGGTGACCAATAGCATTTGGTTTTGAAAGCGAATTTGCTCAAAAGTTATGGTTCCAGCCTTAAAGGATTTGGCCAAGGTATTCGTTAAAATCCAAAAGGTTTGATCATTGCTATTTTGATTCGCTTTTAGCAATTGCGAGATGCGGAATTTTGGGCTTACCACTTGTTGCGCCTGAGGAAAGAATTGATGATAGATATTGGCAATTTTACTGTCCACATGAGTCATTTCCTGATTGATTTGATGCAGTGACCAGGCATTAAAACCCAGGACGCTTAACAGCCAAATTACAGTCATTGCAGTGGCGGCCAGATACCAGCGCCGTAATGCCGTTTGCGTGCCGCCATGCGCCATTTCTCCTTGACAAAGATTAATGGATTTTGTTTTCTGCAGGCGCTGTGCAAGCCACAGGTATGAAGATTGATGAGTGTCAATGACCTCTCCATGATCCGGTATTAAATCTGGATTGCTGTCATCAAACTTGAAAATGCTGTAGTGATTTTCCACAGAAAGAGGGTTGAAGAACAAAGGCATCAGATCCTGACCTAAAGCGCCCTGGAACTCTTTTTCATTCACCAGTATATAAGAGGGCAGAATGGCAATCTCATGTGGGGCGAGACCAAACCAGTCAATGCTGATGTGATCAAAATCAAGATCATGTTCATCAAATTTTGCAATTAAATCGGCTAGATAGTTTTTATCGCCCACCACAATGAGATATTCCCCATGGCTGTAGTGAGTCCGGTCGAAGGCAAAATGCAATGAATTAAAATTTTGCGCCAATTTATCTTCCAGCGCAAAGGGGATTGCTGCCCGAGCTTTTTTTTCGCTGATCCATGGCATTGGAAGTTTATGGATGCTAAACGAGGAAGTGGGTAAAACGACAAAAGTCTGGCAATTCTTTTGCAGCGCTTTTATTTCTTGAATATTGCGTTCAGCCAAGGGAGCTATCACTTGACCGAGTTGGTCAAGACTTAAACTCAAGCAAGCATTTTCATTGAAGTGATCAATAAAAAGAAAGCACGTAGCCATGACGTCCCTGATAAAAAATGTTCTCCTTTCCCAAAAGCGAATTGAGAAAGGAGAAGATGCGTTAAAAGCAGCTTACACGTAAGCGTATTTTCTAACAACCGTAGCAGCAGCCCATTGTTGCTTTAACTGTTGAGCGAGCAAGTAGACCACCATCGCATATTGCGGGCTATTGTTGTAACGGGTAATGACGTAAAAATTTGGATAAGCAAGCCAGTATTCAGCACCATTTTCGCTATTAAGTTCAATCAGGCCTGCTTTTTTCGGAGGATGCAAAGCAGCGGTGAGCGGTTTGACGCCAGCAGCCGTCAATTGTTGCCATGGATAGGCGGCTGCTTTGTTCATGGTATTGATTCGTTTGTAGAGATTGCCCTCAATTTTGGCAGGTTGTGCAACTCCCTGATTCATTTGCCAGCCGTGCTTTTTAAAATAATTGGCAATACTTGCAATAACTGCCTCATCATCGTTCATTAAATCTTTTTTAGGATTGCCCGTGAAGTCAACGGCATAATAACGGTAACTGCTTGGCATAAATTGAGGTTTGCCCATCGCACCCGCATAGGAACCCATGTATTCAGTTGGCGAGACTTTATGCTCTTTGCAGAGTAAAAGATACTGCTCAAGCTCTTTGGTAAAGAATGCAGAGCGTTTGGGGTAATTAAATGCCAAAGTGGATAAGGCATCGAGAACCCGATAATTCCCCTGCTTCTTGCCGTATAAGGTTTCTACACCAAGAATGGCTACAATTATATTTGCAGGAACGCCGTATTTTTTTTCAGCTTTCTCCAGTATTTTTGCGTTACTCTTCCAAAAATCAATTCCTTGCTGAACACGTTCCTGGGTCAAAAATAATTGTTTGTATACATCCCAGCTTTTTTTCTCATAAGGCTTTTCCATGGAATCTATAATTTGCGGTTGCAATTGAACTTGACTTAAAACCGCGGTTAGATCTTTTTTATTAAATCCGTGATCGTGGGTCATTTTGTTAATAAACATTTGCACGTCTTTGCGCTGAACAAACGAGCTGTCTGCTTGCACACTTGTACCAAGGCATATGGCAATAAGCAGCAAGCAAAACTTATGTAATTGTCGCATCAGTGATCCTTTGAAATCAAAATTGAGAGTTTAGTCTAAAAAAAAATCAGCAGCAAATGGTTCAAAATTTTTTTGTTTCTTGTGCCATGGTTCCTCGTTAAAGGAATCGCTGCAATTTATCAACCAGATTAAATAAATGCCAACATTGCCACTTTCTGGATGCTAATAATTCAGCTAAAATAAGCTATTTTATAACTAGGTTTTGTCAGTTGAGCGATTTAACGCGAATTCGTAACTTTTCTATTATTGCCCATATCGATCATGGTAAATCAACACTTGCTGATCGTTTTATTCAGCTGTGTGGGGGATTGTCAGATCGAGAGATGGCTGAGCAAGTTCTTGATTCAATGGATATTGAGCGGGAACGCGGGATTACTATCAAAGCACAGAGTGTATCTTTAAACTACAAAGCTCGTGATGGTAAGACTTATCTGCTAAATTTTATCGATACTCCAGGACACGTGGACTTCAGTTATGAAGTTTCTCGTTCCCTTGCTGCCTGTGAGGGAGCCATTCTGGTTGTGGATGCAGCCCAGGGCGTTGAGGCTCAAACCGTGGCCGTTTGCTATACCGCCATTGATCAGAACCTTGAAATTCTTCCTGTGTTAAACAAAATTGATTTGCCCCAGGCAGAACCTGAGCGGGTTATCAGTGAAATTGAAGACATCATTGGCCTGGAAGCTCATGATGCCATCCGCGTTAGCGCCAAAAGCGGATATGGGGTCGAAGACGTGCTTGAAGCCCTCGTGGCACGCATCCCTCCTCCCGAAGGTGATGTGGATGCTCCTCTACAGGCCTTGATTATTGATTCATGGTTTGACAGTTATCTTGGCGTGGTGTCTTTGGTGCGTATCGCCCATGGTTCTCTTAAGAAAGGGGATAAATTGCGCGTCATGTCCACCGGGAAAGCCTATGAAGTCGATCAGGTGGGGATTTTCACACCCAAACGAACCAAAACAGAACTTCTTAAAGCAGGAGAGGTGGGGTATGTGGTGGCTGGGATCAAGGACATCCAGGGAGCTCCCGTTGGTGATACCTTAACTTTGGAAAAGCATCAGGCACAAACTCCTTTACCTGGTTTTAAAAAGGTTAAACCCCAAGTTTATGCAGGTCTTTTCCCGATAAGTGCTGATGATTTTGAAGCGTTTCGCGAAGCATTGGCTAAGCTCAGTTTGAATGATGCCTCCCTCTTTTATGAGCCTGAGTCTTCTGAGGCATTGGGATTTGGCTTTCGTTGCGGCTTTTTGGGTATGCTGCATATGGAGATTATTCAGGAGAGACTGGAGAGAGAATACAATCTGGACTTAATCTCAACTGCTCCAACGGTCGTTTACCAGGTGGTAGATACCAAGGGAGAAACATTGATGATTGATAATCCCTCACAGCTTCCTCCGCCTCAGCAAATCAAACAAATGTTTGAACCGATTGTTCGAGCGAATATTCTTGTTCCCCAAGATTACTTAGGACAAATCATCAGCCTTTGTGTGGATAGGCGTGGAGTGCAGGTTAATATGACCTACAGCGGTCGCCAGGTGTCTGTTTCTTATGATTTACCCATGAGCGAAGTGGTTTCAGATTTCTTTGATCGATTAAAGTCTGTCAGCCGAGGTTATGCCTCTTTGGATTACAATTTTGTTCGTTTCCAGGAAGCTGATTTGGTCAAGATGGATGTACTAATTAACAGCGAACGCGTGGATGCTTTGGCTGTGATTGTCCATCGTTCGGATGCTTATAGCCGAGGAAAAGCCCTCGTTGAAAAAATGCGTGATTTAATACCTCGTCAAATGTTTGATGTGGCGATTCAAGCCGCTTTAGGCAATCACATCATTGCACGCCAGACTGTGAAAGCATTGCGCAAAAACGTCACCGCCAAATGTTATGGAGGAGACGTGACTCGCAAGAGAAAACTGTTGGAAAAACAAAAAGCGGGTAAAAAACGCATGAAACAGGTTGGGCATGTTGAAATTCCGCAAGAAGCTTTTATGGCTGTTTTCCAAACCGAAAGAAAAAAATAACAGGAACAGTTAATTATGAATTTCGCTTTATTATTGGTCATTCTTTCCTTGGTTAGCGGAGTAATTTATTTATTGGATATACTTTACTTCGCCAGGAGACGTAAACCCGATGAAAAACCTGGGCGTATAATCGAGTACTCCCGTTCTTTTTTCCCCGTTTTTATTCTGGTTCTGTTGTTACGGTCTTTTCTCATCGAGCCTTTTCGCATTCCTTCCGGTTCACTGGAGCCAACCTTGCTCGTGGGGGATTTCGTAGCTGTTAATAAATTCGCCTATGGCTTAAGGCTACCTGTTTTGGAAACTAAAATTTTACCTATTTCTGATCCCAAAGTTGGGGATGTGGCCGTTTTTCGTTGGCCACCTGACCCCAGCTATGATTACATTAAGCGCGTAGTAGGTATTCCTGGTGATAAAGTGACTTACCATAACAAAGTCTTAAGTATTAATGGTAAGGAAATGAAACAGACTTTTGTTGAATATACTACGGATGAGAGTTCTGGGCGCGCTGTTGCTAAATATCGGGAAAATTTAAATGGTGTCGAACATAATATTTTTGTAAGACCTGACGTTCCCGCAGAGGATTTTGACGTGGTTGTGCCCGAAGGCCATTATTTTATGATGGGCGATAACCGTGATGACAGCGCTGATAGTCGCTTTTGGGGCTTTACCCCTGAGTCGTATTTGCGTGGGAAGGCCTTTTTAGTCTGGATGAGCTGGAATGGAAAGACCGACAGCGTGCGATGGTCAAAACTAGGACGGCCAATCCATTAGTTAGGGATGTCAATTCGAGGTTTTAATATTGGTTCCAATTGATTTGCAACGCCTAAGCCGCCGCTTAGGCTATAGTTTTAAAAATGTGTCTCTGCTAAAGCAAGCTTTAACTCATTGCAGTGTCGGTACAGACAACAATGAACGCTATGAATTTTTAGGGGATTCTATTTTAAGTTTTGTGATCGCCTATGCCCTGTTTCAACAATTTCCAGAACAAACAGAAGGTCAGCTGAGTCGTTTGCGGGCCTTTCTCGTCAAAGGCGAAATGCTTGCAGAAATTGCAAATGAGCTGCAACTTGGCGATTATTTATTTCTCGGCCAAGGTGAACTGAAGAGTGGAGGTTTTCGCAGAGCGTCTATTCTTGCAGATGCCTTAGAGGCTGTTATCGCCGCGGTTTTTTTAGACGGGGGGATAGAAGCCAGCCGTGACCTGGTGCTTAAGTTATACCATTCGCGACTAGAAGATTCCGCTTTACACGATAATTTGAAAGATGCCAAAACTCAGCTACAGGAATATTTACAAGCATCTAGAAAGCCACTGCCTGAGTACAGTCTTCTCAGAGTCGAGGGAGAAGAGCACGAGCAGATATTTCACGTTTCTTGTAAAATAAGCGGTATTAAGGAGTGTTCTGCAGGCAGTGGCCCTAATCGACGAAAAGCTGAACAAGAAGCTGCAAAAAAACTTCTGCAGCAATTAAAGGCTCAGTGATAATCCTTTTCTATCCTAAGCAAATTGCCTGCGGAGTACTTAGCGTTATGGCATTTGCTCATTGCAAATTAATGGGAACTGGGTAACTATCATTGAAATGCCCCTTGCTCTGCGATTGCCATGAATAAACAGGCAGCCTTTGTATTTTTATTGTTTACTCTCACCACAGGATGCCCCTGGTTTTCAGTGCCAGCGACTGCCAAAACCTCAATTTCCGTTAAGGATGTTGCCAGCAATACCCTGAACGTTGTAGCGGATCATTTGAATGTCCCCTGGAGTCTCGATTTCTTACCCGACGGCAAGTTGTTATTTACTGAGCGTTCAGGAACAATCAAACTCCTCGATTTAAATGATCAGAACCACTCACCGAAATTGGTGGCTCGAATTAATGAGGTATCCAGCATTGGTGAGGGGGGATTGCTGGGTTTGGCCGTGCATCCAAATTTTGGCTACAAACCTTTCATATATCTTTATTACAGTTACTCAAAGCAAACTCATTATTTTAATAAAGTGGTGCGTTTTCAATGGGATCATTCCCAGTTGAGTAATCCAAAGACACTCGTCGATGAAATTCCAGCCGCAGCGATTCATAATGGTGGGCGATTGCGCTTTGGCCCGGATGGTTTACTCTATATCACTACCGGTGATGCCAATCACCCGGAAAATGCGCAAAATTTGCAGTCATTATCAGGAAAAATTTTAAGAATAGATGCTGATGGCCATATTCCTAAAAATAATCCTTTCCCCAATTCGTTGATATATTCTTATGGCCATCGCAATCCACAAGGTTTGGCCTGGGATGACCATGGTCAACTCTGGGCTACCGAACATGGACCCAGGGCACATGATGAAATAAATTTAATTAAACCGGGAGCTAATTACGGCTGGCCAGAGATCATTGGCCAAGAAGGTAAAGGGGGCATGCAAACTTCTATTTTACAAAGCGGAGTAGAGACATGGGCACCTTCCGGAGCCGAATTTTATCATGGCATATTTTATTTTTGTGGTTTGAGAGGGCAAGCGCTGTTTGCCTTCAATGTCAAAACAAAAGAATTAAAAAGCTATCTGCAAAATAAAGTAGGGCGGCTCCGTGACATTCGTTTGGGACCGGATGGATTGTTTTACGTTGCAAGCAATAATCGGGATGGTCGAGGCTTTGCCAGAAAGGAGGATGATTTAATCCTGGCTATTGATCCTAAGCAATTAAATTAATCCAAAAACTGTTTAGAATCCTTCACCTATAATAAAGGATATGGATTACATAAGGGATTGCCGATGGGTCTTCATGAGTATCATCAAAAAAGGGATTTTAAAAAAACCCCCGAACCTAAAGGTGAGGTTCACGCGCAAGATCATCATCTTTTCATTATTCAAAAGCATGCCGCCAGCCACTTGCACTATGATTTTCGAATTGAGCTTGATGGAGTCCTTAAAAGTTGGGTTGTGCCGAAGGGACCCTGTCTTGATCCTGGCGTCAAACGTTTAGCCATGCATGTTGAGGATCATCCCATTGAGTACGGTTCTTTTGAAGGCATCATTCCTCAAGGAGAATATGGTGGTGGTACAGTCATGCTTTGGGATAAGGGAGAATGGTTTCCTCTGGATGATGATCCACGCAAGGCTTATGAAAAAGGGCATCTGCGTTTCGAATTGAAAGCTGAAAAGCTCCGCGGACGTTGGGATTTAATTCGCTTCAAAAGAGAAGATAAATCCTGGTTTTTAATAAAGTACAACGATGAATTCGCGAAACCATTTCAAGAATATGATATTACCCTTGAGAAACCCAATAGCGTTCTTACGAGCCGAAGCATTGATGATATCGCTCAAAATTACGATAACATTTGGACGCGGGAGGAGGGACTGGTTCAAGCTGCTTCCAAACCGGTTAGTGAGCGCGAAATTGAAAAGCGTTTGCCAGCAGGATTGAAGGCCGCTTCCTTTCCCAAACAAATTTCACCAGAATTGGCTACCTTGGTGGATAAACCACCTAAAGGTGAGGATTGGCTCCATGAGATTAAGTTGGATGGATACCGCATCCTTGGTTTTAAAGAGAATGGAAACATTCGTTTAATGTCCCGCAACCATATTGATTGGACAGGGCATTTTAAAAACGTCGTTGAAGAATTAACAAAACTACCTTATCGCTCGGTTGTATTCGATGGAGAAATCATTCTGCTTGACGAAAAAGGACACTCAAGTTTTCAATTGCTGCAAAATTCATTGAAGGCGGACAAGGATTATCCTTTTATTTACTACATTTTTGATGTGCTCTATTTTGACAAATATGACTTAAGAAAACTGTCCCTTCTCGAGCGGAAAGACATTCTGCGTGAACTGATACCTTATGGCCATTCAACCCTCCGCTACAGCGACCACATCATAGGTCAAGGTGATGAAGTGTTCGAAAATGCTTGTCAATTGCAGTTAGAAGGGGTCATTTCAAAAAATATTCATAGCAGTTATCAAGAAAAACGTTCTAAATCATGGCTTAAAATTAAGTGCAACCACCGTCAGGAGTTTGTCATTGGTGGTTATTCCAAGGCAAAAGGCGCGCGGCAATATTTTCGTTCCCTCTTTTTAGGTGTGTATGACGATGAAGGAGAGCTCGTATACTGTGGTAATGTGGGTACGGGTTTTTCCGATGAATCGTTAAAACAAGTTTACCAAAAACTACAGCCATTGATTAGCGATGATATGCCCTTTAAAATCAAGCCAAACGACAGCAAAGGTGCTGTCTGGGTGAAGCCAAAACTGGTAGCAGAAATTGAGTTTAGCGAATGGACTTCTGAGAATAAGTTGAGACATCCGAGCTTTAAAGGTTTACGCGAAGATAAAAAAGCTTCTGCTGTTAAACGGGAAACCCAAGTGGAGGTAAGCCGAGTGGAAAAGGAGCCTCAATCAAAGGATGCTGTCAAGTTATCAAATGCCCATAAAATTCTTTACAAAGAAGACCACATTACTAAACAAGATCTTTACGACTACTATGATGAAATCAGCGATTTTATTCTGCCTTATGTAACCAATAGACCGCTTACCTTAGTTCGATGCCCAAGTAATTATGAGAAATGTTTTTTTCAGAAACATTATTATAAAGCTACTCCGAAAGCCTTGTTGGCAGTCCCCATTAAAAATTTAAATGGCGGCGAGATGGAGGATTACATCTTTTTAAATGATAAAAAAGGTTTATTAAGTCTTGTGCAAATGGGTGTTTTGGAAATTCATCCATGGGGCAGCACGATAGAAAACGTTGAATGTCCCGATGTGATTACAATCGATTTGGATCCTGGGCCTGACGTCTCCTGGAAACAAGTCGTTGAGGCCGCCTTTGAAATTAAACAGCATTTGGAAGAGTATCAATTAACCAGTTTTGTTAAAACCACCGGCGGTAAGGGGCTTCACGTGGTAATTCCTGTTGAACCTGAATATGAGTGGGATGAGGTTAAGAATTTTACCAATGTTTTTGTAGAGGTTATGGAAAGGTTAAATCCAGATGCTTACGTTACGAACATGGCCAAAGCAAAACGAAAAGGAAAAATTTTTATTGATTATTTACGCAATCAAAGAGGGGCGACAGCCATCGCAGCATACTCTTCAAGAGCAAGACCGCACGCTCCAGTCTCAACCCCTCTGCACTGGAATGAGCTCAGCGATAACATTGAGGACAACTACTTCACCATTCGAACTTTGCCCGCGCGTTTAAAACAATTAACAGAAGATCCATGGAAGGATTTTTGGAAAATAAAGCAATCACTCAGATTAAATGAATTGTAGTTGCTAAATTGTGCTATAACCTGCAGACCCTTGGCCTAACCAAAACGCCATAAGATTTCCTGTGCATTCAAAGGCATGGATAATTCCCTAGTGAGTGCAATTATTTTGCTGTTATTGCTGGCATTAATTTCGATTTCAGTGCAAGTAAACACGTTTGTACAGGCAAAATAGCGAGGAGATCAATAAAAAAAGTTGGAAGAACGTGCTCATTTGGAAATTCCATTTTCAAATTACACAATGTGAGTTCAATGAAAACATAATATCGCAGTTTAAGGCCTCATCACAGATTTTTAGCCTGTCTAGAACATTCTTTGTTTTTCCTCAAAGATGGATCCTTGTGCATTTCTTTCAGCCAGTTTTAACAATCCCTCTTTTATTTTATTGATTGGGGAGGTTAATTGTTTCTCCACTTGCTGTTCGTAATTTAAATCAAAGGCGGTGATCACAGCATTTTCAATGATTAAGGATGAGGCAAGTTGCTTGAGAACCTTAGTAAAGGTGATAAGACTTTCTGCAAAAATAAAAGGGACATCAAGTAATGAATCTCCAAGAGGAATAACAAAGGGAGATAATTGGTCACCCGGATAAAAGCAGGGGGTGGTTAGACGAGGAGCAAATTTGAATGTGGATGTAATTTTTTTATCAGGGTGCTTTTTTGAAGGTGCATGAAAAAAACGGATGCTGTCTATTTTTTCGTTATTGAAATGTAAAGAATAATGGTCCTCCATCAAAGTTGCCATTTTTTGAACATCATCAGGAGTGGCATTGTCAGGACATTGAAAATATAAATTTTGTTTGCTATTGCTTGATTCCCAATCAAAATGATAAAAAACAGGCAACACAAAAAAAGGCCAACCAAGGCGATGTAATTTTAGTAGGAGTGATAAATCTTCAATGACAGTATTTTTCGCCCACTTAATTCCGCTTCCATCCTTTAAAGAATAATCAAATCTAGCCATTGCGAAAGTAAAACTGAAATCGGATAAGGGAGTTATTTGAAAAGCTGGTTGCTGTAATGTTTGATTGATATTTTTGATAACAGCCCTTTTGCTACCGGTGCAATCAAATACCAAATCCGCGGCTATGATTTCAGAATCCGTCAAATCTAAAGGATTAATCAATTTTATCAAGGTATGACCCACACAGGTTTCAAATTTTTTTCTTATGCAATTAATGTTTAGCTGTTGAACGTAGGCATAGAGTTGTTTTTCTAAATTTCTAATGTAATTTGCAGAGGAGCCATATTCATTGGGAATCGTGATGGTTAGAGGAGAAATCGCCGCATTAACCTGTTCGAATACTTCCCTATTAAACTCACCTGAGCGGATATAGTTGCCTATGCGAGGACCAACCAGGGTCAAATGTTTAACGCCCAATAGGCTTAACTTGATGCAAGTTATCATAGCGGCAGGGCCGTCACCCACAACTACTATTCTACTTGCATTTATTTTTTGAAAATTTGGCATGAATACACAACTAAGAGACCTAAATTAGGCCAAATTTAGCAGAAATACAGAAGTTTCTCAGTATTCAAGAGCATAGCCCTGGGATTAACGGTATAGCTATGCGTTCTGTCACTGAATCCCTGAGAGTTCAGCCTTTGCTGATACTCACAGGAGTGAATTTATGAAAATTGGGTTGAGCAAGCCTGTTAATAATTACTTAAGTTTTATTCCTTATAATCGCGGATTTTTCAAGCAATCAGTCATCTTATATCTTGAATTGATTATATTTGCATCAAAATGATTAAATGAGTCATACGGGAATGTAATTATGGGACTAGAAATCAACTTACAATTAGGCAAATGGGCCAAACAAAGAACTCAACAACTAGTTCCTTTTAGTACCAACAAAGCTGGAGCTACTGTTGAACAGTCACTGCTTTTGGGTATGGTACGCCGCAAGCATCCTAAATTGATGAAACACCAAATCGCAAGTTGGAGCGTTAGTCCAAACCCGGCCGATAATGTTGAAGATCATCACAACAGGTTCATAGGTTTTACTGATAATGTGGGTTATCGCCACATTGATACCTTAGGGAATTTCACGTTCTGGATGCGAAGTGCAAGACTGAAAACCGGAGCAGGGTGGCATAGCGATGGTACAGTAAAAACCTTTTTTCATGATGTAGAAAATAATGCAAAAAACAGCATTAAATATGGCATCGGTAATTGCGGAGAGCTAAGCGCTATTGCTTTCCTTTTGTTATTGGAGTGTCCATTAAAATATGTAAAAGGTGAGTACATTAGGGTTGAAAAAATCAACATAACCTACCCTGGCGATCACTGCTTTGTCATTATTGGTCGTGAAGCCAGTTCTGATCTTAGAGATCCGAGTACGTGGGGGCCTGATGCTGTCATTTGCGATCCCTGGGGTAACATTAATGTGGCTGTTCAAGGACAACTTAGCAAAAAAAGGTCAGCAAGAATACCCATATTTAATTACATTCTAGACAATTTAGCGGATAAGGATCTGCTGTTTAGAGCGCTGGACTATAATGTTGGTGCAGGGCACTCTGGCCGGTGGAAGATGAAAAATAGAGGGGATCTTCGCTTTTGTTCTGATTATTCCAGTAAACCGCAAAATATCCCTTTTTTTAATACTGGAGGTTTTAAACTCAATGCTTCGTCAGCTGGTGGGGCAAAAGAGGATGAGCGAGTGGTCCCTCTTTCAAGCATTTCAAATTGAATCTTTAAACTTCAAATCAGTTCAATCAGCAATGTATTAGACTTAAGACTTGCGCTCACCGTTAGCGTCATCGTTTTTTTGTGCAATACTTCAAATAGGCGACTCAGGGAGGAGGATACTATGCCAATTTTAAAATCAATTTGCTTCACTGCTTTGTTCATAGTGACTTGTTCAGCTTCAGCGGCTCAAATGGTACCTTGTTTTGATGAAGCTAAAATTAAACCCATTGTGGAAGATTTGCACCACGCTTTGCAAAAGGATTTTTGCGCTCAAGGAGTTCTGCCGTCTGACTTGCAATGGGTTACTAAAACAGCCTTGCCGCAAGTGATGAATAAATCATTTTTGGGAGTGGAGCCACCGCCTAACTGGCAAAGCCTGACGGATGAAATCGTGCAAGATTGTTTTAAAGAGGGAAATTTATGTAAAAAAGAAAGCCAAAGGCAATTTGTGGAATGTTTACAAGTTAAAAGTCCGGCTATTTTTTTACAACTGGGGCCCTGGATGGCGGATAATTGCAAAGTATTAAATCAGGAAATCGTCGAAAACTGGCCCAGGAAAAAGGAACAAGTACTTGATTTAATCAATCAATTCCAGCAACAAACACAAACAAAGAAAGACAATCAAGTCAAACCAAATAGCTAAGGACAAAGTATGAGAACGATTTTAATTACAGGAAGTAATCGCGGCATTGGCTTGGAACTGGTGCGGCAATTGAGTCAGAAGGGCGAGAAGATTTTTGCCACTTGTCGGGAGCCGGCCGCTGCTTCCGAATTATCTGACTTGGCCAAGCAATACAGCAACATTTCGATTTATCCCTTAGACATCAGTCGTGATGAAAGCATTAAAAACTTATTTGATGAACTACAAGGGGAATCATTGGATTGGCTCATCAATAACGCAGGCATTAGTGGCGAGTCCGGAGTCACGGTGGGTCATATAGATCGCGATAATTTTTTGAACGTCATGAACATCAATTGCTTAAGTCCTTTGAAAGTCAGCGACACATTCCTCCCTTTGTTACACAAAGGTAAGGAAAAGCTAATTATAAATATAAGCTCAAGAATGGGAAGCATTGGTGATAATAGCTGGGGAAGAAGCTATGCCTATCGCGCCAGTAAAGCCGCTTTAAATTGTGTCATGCGTTCATTTGCTTTGGATGTGGCCGAAAAAGACATTAAAGTCATGCTTCTGCACCCCGGTTGGGTGAAAACAGATTTAGGAGGCAGCAATGCTGAAATCAATGTTCACGACAGTGTAGCATCCATGTTAAACGTGATTGAACTCTATAAGAAAGACAGTCATGGCGAAACGTTGCGAAGCTATACGGGTGAGATAATTCCATGGTAATTGCAAGTTAGGCATATTACTGCTCTCTCTTCTGGTTGCTAACTCTGGTTGATGGGATTAATATCCATTCCAACAAAAAATTTAGCTAAAACAACTGCTAAGCGTTTCGGTTAGGGATAGTCCCGTCCATTTGAGGAAGAAAGATGAACCACAAAGTTTTTGTAAATCGTATTTTGAACATGAAGAAGATCAAATACATTGGCTTAGATATGGATCATACGCTTATACGTTATAACACGAGGAATTTTGAGGCCTTGGTCTATGAATTAGTGGTTGAGAAATTAATAAAAAATAAAAACTACCCTACTGACATCCGAAAATTTAAATTTATTTTTGACGATGCGATTCGCGGCTTAATCATCGACAGCAAAAATGGCAATATTTTAAAATTAAGCCGCTATGCTGCAATCCGACAAAGCTATCACGGGACTAAAGAAATCAGCTTTGCTGAGCAAAAAGAAATTTATCGCAGTATTTATGTGGATTTAAAAGATCCAAATTACATCGCCATCGATACTTCATTTTCCATTGCTTTTTGCGTTTTATACAGCCAGTTGATTGACTTAAAAGACGAACGCCCACATGATTTGCCAACCTACAGCGGCATTGCTTTGGATGTTTTAAGCTCGGTTGATGAAGCGCATGCGGATGGCAGTTTAAAGCGCTTTATTGCTGATAATCTAGAACATTATGTCCTGCGGGAAAAAGAAGTAGTAGAAGGACTAAAACGCTATATGCGCTATGGCAAAAAATTCTTTCTGCTGACCAACTCTGAATTTAAGTACACTGATATTTTACTCAGTTATGCTTTGACCCCTTTTATGAAAAGAGGCGAAACCTGGCTAGATTTATTTGAATACGTCATCACTTTGGCTCACAAGCCACGCTTCTTCTATGATAATTTGAGATTTTTGGCCGTTAACCCAAAAGATGGAAGCATGACTAACACTTATGGGCCCATTACTCCAGGTGTTTATCAAGGTGGAAACGCCAGAAAATTCACGGAAGATCTTGCAATCAATGGCGATGAAATTCTATATCTTGGGGACCATATTTATGGCGATATTTTAAGGTTGAAGAAAGATTGCAACTGGCGGACTGCCTTGGTTGTTGAAGAGCTCGGCCAGGAAATTGAATCGCAGAAAAAAGCCCTGCCTATCGAGCAGAAAATTGTTGAGGCGATGAATGTTAAAAAAGTTCTCGAGCAGAAAAACATTGATCTTTATACCAGAAGCATTGATGAGGAAACTAGAAAATACGATGAGCAAATAGCTGAATTTCAAAATCAAATATCAAGCCTGGATAAGGAAATTTCAAAACTGCTGCGAGATGAGCAAAAATTCTACAATCCACATTGGGGGCGAGTATTCCGTGCAGGGGCGGAAGAAACTTATTTTGCCTATCAGGTTGAGCGTTTTGCTTGCATCTACATGGAAAAATTTTCAGATTTACTAGAGCATTCCCCGATGACTTATTTTCGTGCCAACCGCCGATTAATGGCCCATGACATGGATATTTTATCCCAGCCCCTATTGTTTTAAAGCCAGCAAGGATTGAAGAATTCATTCTGGGAAGCTTCTTGCTAACCTAAATAAACCTTTGCAGCCATCTTGCAATCAGGAAGTAAACTGCTTCTTGTCGCCTGCAAAACCGGTTTTGCAAGTACCTCGATTTTAATTCGGAATGCCTATGTGTTAGATTTAATTTAGGATGCATTAATGGTTTTGCACCATAGGATTTTGTTGGAAGATCCAACTTCCTCCAGGATTGGCGTTTCATTCAGAATTGTTGTTCTATTCCATAGGGAGTGTTTTGATGCGTTTAAGAAAATTATTTGCCGCCATAGTAGGTCTTTGCAGCTCTTACGCCGCTACTCCAGCAACCGATGCCAGTACCAGTTTGCATTTGGATTGGCTGGATAGCAGCGTTCAGCCAAGCCAGAATTTTTTCGCCTATGCGAATGGCACCTGGCAGAAGCAAAATCCCATTCCCCCAGAGTACGAAGCCTGGGGAGCATTCCATATTTTGAATGAAAAAGTTCAAAATACCATTCATCAAATGCTCATTGCTGCAGCCAATGATAGACAGGCCAAACCCGGAAGCATAGAGCAAAAAGTTGGCGATTTTTATTACAGTGGCATGGATGAGGCACTTATCAATAAAGTTGGCGTAAGCCCGCTAAAACCTGAATTTGACCGGATTGCGGCCATCAACAGCGAGAGCGAATTGCAAGGCGTCATCGCCCATTTGCAGCAAATAGGTGTGGATGTTTTATTTGGTTTTGGGAGCATGCAGGATTTTAAAAACAGCAATGAGATGATTGGTGCGGCCATCCAAGGAGGCCTTGGTTTACCGGATAGGGATTATTACCTCAAAGACGATAAAAAATTTGCGGATATCCGCCAAGCCTATGTTGATCACATGCAGAAAATGTTCGTGTTGTTAGGTGATAAAGCGGATGTGGCCGCTAAAGAGGCCCAACAGGTCATGGCCTTTGAAACCACTCTTGCCAAAGCTTCACTGAGCCAAATTGAATTACGTGACCCCTATGCGATTTATCATCCCATGGATGAAAAACAATTGCAGGCGGCTACACCTCATTTTTCCTGGTCTCGATATTTCGTCGACATTGGCCTTCCGCAATTGAAATCAATTAACTTGGCAACTCCCGAATTTTTTAAAACAGTGAATGAACAATTAACTGCATTGTCTTTGGAAGACTGGAAAACTTATTTGCGATGGCACTTAATCGACAGTTTCGCATCCTATTTGTCGAAACCCTTTGTTGATGAAAACTTTCGCATGGTTTCAGCAATCAATGGCGCGGAAAAACAACTGCCGCGATGGAAGCGGGTGGTGAAGACAGAAAATGGTGCATTAGGTTTTGCCATTGGCAAAATGTATGTCGAGAAGTATTTCTCTCCCGAGTCGAAACAGAAGGTATTGGAAATAGTACAAAACATTCGCCAAGCTTTGAAACAAGATTTGCAAAGCTTAAGCTGGATGACACCAGCTACTCGACAGGCTGCTCTTAAGAAATTGGATTTAATGGAAGAACGGGTTGGTTATCCTGAAAAGTGGTGGGACTATTCAAGCCTTAAAATTGACAGAGGCCCCTATGTTCTAAATGTGATACGCGCCAGTGAATTTTTAGTCAAACGAGATTTGAATAAAATAGGTAAGCCGGTCGATCGCACGGAATGGCAAATGACACCGCAGACCATTAATGCTTACTATGATCCTTCAATGAATAATATCAATCTTCCTGCCGGCATTTTGCAGACTCCCTTCTTTGATCCCAAGGCGCCTGCAGCCGTAAATTACGGGGCCATTGGCTTCATCATTGGGCATGAAATGACCCATGGCTTTGATGATAAAGGGGCGCTTTTTGATGGTCATGGTAATCTTAACAACTGGTGGAGTCCGGAAGATTTAAAGAAATTCCAAGCCGCTACTAATTGTATTGCAGAGCAGTTTTCCCATTATAAAGTAAATGGCGATTTGTCTGTTCAAGGCAATCTGGTTGTGGGAGAAGCCACGGCAGATTTAGGTGGCCTAACTCTGGCTTATCATGCATTCCACGCATCAAAAGATTACAAAAATGCCAAAACCATTGCGGGCTTTACTCCAGACCAGCAATTTTTCCTGGGTTCGGCGCACATTTGGGCGAGTAACATCCGTCCTGAGCAAGCCAGGAATATGGTAACCACCGATCCCCATCCTCCCATGACTTATCGGGTGAATGGTACTTTAGCCAATATGCCGCAATTTCAGGCGGCATTCAATCTTCCCGAAAACTGTCCAATGGTTAATAAAAATCGTTGCGTGATTTGGTAAAGGCAAGGGCTGCTGAGATGATTCGTTTCAGTAGCCAACCTCATTCATCTGCATTCAGGTATCGTTTTTCCAGCGACGAACGGCATGGACATCGATGTCAAATAAATCCAGAACACGGCCGGCAGTGTGATTGACAATGTCATCAAGACTTTGAGGCTGATTGTAAAACGCTGGGACAGGAGGAGCCACAATAGCCCCCATTTCGGTTACTTTTTTCATATTTTCAATATGTGCTAAATGCAATGGTGTTTCTCGTGCCAATAGAACCAATTTGCGACGTTCTTTAAGCACCACTTCCGCAGCACGGGTTAATAAATTGGAGCTCAGGCCGTTTGCTATGCTTGCAAGCGTTTTCATTGAGCAAGGGGCTATGATCATCCCCAAAGTTCTATAAGAGCCACTGGAGAGTGAGGCAGCCACATCATCGATACGATAAGTTACATCCGCCAAATCGGCTAATTCTGTCGCGGATAAGTGGCTTTCATAAGCACGGGTCAGCTGGGCTGCTTTGGAAATTATTAAATGCGTTTCAAACTCAGTATCAGCCAACAATTCCAGGAGCCGGATGCCATAAATTATCCCAGAAGCTCCTGAGATCCCTATAATGATGCGCTTTTTCATGGTGCGAGTGAAAGATTAAATTGGATATTATTTTAACATGAAAAGTTTCAGCCATATATGCGCTAGCTATTTCCTTTATGGACGAATTGCATGCCATTTTCCGAAAAAATTTTTTGTTGTACTTCTTTTGGCAGCATCGCATTTTCAATGAATGCAACGCTTTCTTCCATACTCTCCATGGGATAATCCGTTGCGAAAAGGATTCTATCTTCCCCCATGGCTTTGATGACATAGTGAAGTGCAGGGACATAAAATCTCCCTGAAGTAGTGATGTAAACGTTTTCTTTCAGTACTTCTGATGGAATTCGCTGTATTGCAGGACGGCTGGATTTCAAATCTGGGTATCGATACATATGATCCAGGCGTTCCATGAGGAAAACCAGGGTTTCACCTAAATGTCCAAGAATTATTTTTAATCTTGGGAAGCGATCAAATACACCAGAAAGAATCATACGCATTAGGCAAAGTGCCGTGTCAAATTGAAAACCCACGGCACTTCCTGCAAGCGCGAATCCATATTTAGCGAACTCTTTCATCGTTGGAACTGTAGGATGGATGTAAACAGGAACATTTAAAGATTCTGCGGCTTCCAACAAAGGCCAATATTTCCTGTTGTCGAGGTATTCATCTGGGCCAAAATTTGAATGGGTTAACCAGCCAATGAACTTTAATTCGTTAATGGCCCGAATCAACTCTTTAACTCCTTCCTCCACTTCATAAGGCGCAATGGCGGCAAATCCTCGAAAGCGTTCCGGAAAAGCTTCAATGGCTTCGAAGAGAACATCATTTGCATCACGTGCGAGTGAAGGGGCTTGCTTAGCATCCTCTGCTGAGCTATCCACACCAGAAGGGACTGATAAAGACAATATCTGGATGTCGATTTGGTTTTTATCCATTTCTGCTACCCGGCTCTTACCGATGCCTAATAAGGCTTTAACCAGCTTCTCAGGGTGAAACAAGCTGACTTCTTGGCTGAATTGAACAGTAAAACTGTCAAGGGAATTTTCATGAGCCACGATATTAGCCGGGCTGTTTTTCTGACTTAAATAGGTGATGCATTTCTGCGTGTAAAAATGGTTTTCGAAATCGATTTTTTTCATGACTGTCCTTAAGCGCCATTAGTTTAAACTTCTAATGAGAAATTATTCTCTCCCTAGTTGTTTCATTGCGGCTGAAGTTTCCGAATACAGGGTATGCATCAACTGCTCAGTTTCCATTTCACGAATCAGCTTAAATCCTTGTCCTGCCCATAAAGATAAAAATTGTGGCTCTTGCAATTCAGCGGCTTTTCTTCTGATGTCTCTCGTTAGGGCATTTTGCAGAGGAAAAGGGAGAATGGCGTCTTGGTCTTGCTCAACCTCAAGCATAAAGCGATTAGCAATTCCTCGAGCATACCGTCCCGAAAAGGCATTGGTTAATCGTGTGCTGTCATGAGGTGAATTTAATAAAGCTTGGCGATATGATGTGGATGTGCCTGCTTCTTTACACAATAAAAAGGCAGTACCTAACTGCACAGCATCAGCCCCCAATGCCAGTGCTGCTGCTATGCCCTGACCATCCATAATGCCGCCGGCTGCGATAACAGGAATATCCAAATTACTTAGTATTCGAGTGAGGGCGAATGTCCCAAGGAGCGAATCTTGCTTCTTTAAAAAAGTTCCACGATGTCCGCCTGCTTCAATACCTTGCGCAACTACGGCATTCACTCCTGCATTTTGCAAGGCAAGCCCCTCCTCAAAAGTCGTAGCTGTGCCCATGGTTAAAATATTAAGTCGCCTACATTCCCTAATAATATCAGGACTGACCAGTCCAAACGTGAAGCTAAAAACTGCTGGCTTTATTTTAAGAATGACATCCATCTGCCTTTCAAAATTCTCCGCAAAAGGGGGGGGCAAAATTGGGTTCAGGGAGATTAAGTTCTTTACGATATTTTCCTGTAATCTGGAGAGCTTTTTTGAGTTGTTCCGGATTAATTCGACAAGGGGGGCTAGGGGCGAATAAATTAATTGCAAAAGGTCCAGAAGTTAAATCACGAAGCCTGCGAACCTCCTCCTCTATTTGCCCGGGAGGCAAATAGGCTGCAGCAAAAGAGCCTAAGCCCCCTGAGTTAGTCACTGCGGCAACCAGTTCAGGAGTGGATGGGCCACCGCCTAAAGGCGCAAGTATAAGCGGCCATTTGATGCCCAAATGCTGACGAAAGTAATTTTGACTAAATTCCATAACCGCACAATCCTAATTCCTTTCAATAACCTTAGCTTGTTACTGAATAAGAATCCACCAGATTGAGAGGTGAAAACCATTAGTGAGATTGGATAAAATCAGAATTGTGCCAGTATGGGCGTCTGTTAACCATTATATTGCTTGGAGACATAGCAATCTTAAAACAAGAAATTGCGTGTTATAATTTATCTGTAAGAAAGCCCGGAAATTGAAAGCTTAATGTGCAATGCACAAAGAGCCGGGAAACGAATGAAAAAGTAAAATGTATTGAAAGGATGACTGTATGTTCGGTGATCGCATAAAAAAAGCTTTGATTGATGCAGGATTACAAACCATTCCTGAAGATGAGTCTGTGCCACTTACACAAGTTGGCCTGGATAATTTGGTTCTGGCATTACTGGTGGTCGAGCTGGAACACGAATTTAAAATTCAAATTCCAATTATCCCTTTAGTAAAGGAAAAATTCAGCTCCATTTCGAGTATTCAAAATTATCTCATTGAGCTGGGTGTGCAGTAAAATCCGGCATACCAGCTAATGATAGGCCGACAAGGGCATTGGATTTATGGATTATTGCTCAAGTTCATCGGCTACGGTTAACCATTCTTGCTCAGCGGCGGAAAGTTCTTCTTTCATTGCCCTTTGCTGTTTAAGCAAACCTTGCAATTTCTTTTCTTGGCCGGTTTCATACAAGGAAAGATCAGCCAGTTTATGTTCCAGTTCCTGTAAGCCTTCATGGAGTTGATTCACCATTTGCTCTAATTTTTTCATACGGTTTTGCAAGGATTTTTTCTCGCGGTAACTGGTATTGGCCACACTTGCATGTTCTTTTTTAGGCTCGCGATTTTGCAGCCAGTGGTAATAGTCCTCTAAATCACCTTTAAATTCCCGCACCTCTTTTGCATAGACCAGGTAAAAATTATCAACTGTGGTGCGTAGAAGGTGCCTGTCATGAGAAATTAAAATCATTGCCCCTTCATAGCTTTGCAAAGCTATCTCAATCGCGGCGCGCATTTCCAAGTCGAGATGGTTGGTGGGCTCATCCAGCAATAATAGATTGGGTTTTTGCCAGACCAGTTTGGCCAAGGCCAGCCTTGCCTTTTCACCGCCTGAAAAATAATGGATGGGCTTTTGCGCCATGTCTCCGATGAAATTAAATCCGCCAAGAAAATCTCTGATCTGTTGTTCCTTGGCTTCTGGCGACAAATTTTGAATGGTTTGGGTTGGGCTTAGGCTGTTATCCAAATCTTCAAGTTGATGTTGGGCATAGTAGCCAATATGAAGATGTTGGGCGCGGTGGATGGTTCCAGCCAATGGCGAAAGACTTCCAGTTAGCGTTTTAATAAGAGTGGATTTACCTTGCCCATTAGGTCCTAGCAATGCCACCCGATCGCCAAGGCTGATGTTCAAATTTAAGTGTTTAAGAATGATTGCTTCATCGGAGTATCCTGCGCTGACCTGACTGCAATGAATTAAGGGATTGCTTGCTCGTGGACAGGGATAAAAATTAAAGGAAAAAGGCGAGTCTACTTGGGCTTGAGCGATTAAATCCATTTTTTCAATGGCATTTAATCGGCTCTGGGCTTGCTTGGCTTTGGAGGCCTTGGCACGAAAGCGGTTGACATAGGCCATCATGTGGGTAATTTTTTGTTGCTGCTTTTCATACATCATTTGCTGCAAGGCTAATTGCTGGGCTCGAGTTTGTTCAAATCGGCTGTAATTTCCCCGGTACAAATTCAACTTTCGTTGTTCAATGTGCAGAATGTCGGTCACGATGGCATCGAGAAACTCTCGATCATGGGAAATGAGCAGAATGCTGCTGGGGCATTGTTTTAGCCATCGCTCCAACCAAAAAATTGCTTCCATATCCAGGTGGTTTGTTGGTTCGTCGAGAAGCATGAGATCAGCAGGTTTCATGAGGCAACGGGCGAGACTCAAGCGCATGCGCCAACCACCGGAAAAGCTGTTGACTGATTTAGTCTGTTCCTCTTTTGAAAACCCAAGCCCTGCCATAATGGCCGCAGCTTGTGCTGGCTTGCTGTAGCCACCAGTTTGTTTTAACTGTTCATGGCAAAGGAGCACTTCAGCATGTTGTTGATGTGTCTCCGCTCGCGCCAGGCGCCGCTGCAGGGCAATGTATTCCTCATCTCCTGCAAGAACAAAATCGAGGGCTGTTTCTTCACTATCAGGCAGTTGTTGCGAAAGATGGCTAATTTTCAGTTGTGGATTGACAATGTATTCACCACTATCGCATTGTAATTGACCCAATATAAGGGCGAACAGGCTCGATTTCCCACAGCCATTATGCCCCACCAGGCCAACTTTTTGTTTTTCAAAGAGGGTAGCACTGCTGTTTTCCAAAAGGATTTTATTGCCTCGGGCCAGACTAATTTGATTAAACGTTAACATGAGCTTAAAAAATCAAATTCAAGATTAGAGTATAGTAGCACGACTTAGTGTGCAAAATTGAATGAAGTGCGTTTAAGATAAGCAAGAAATTAGTGACTATACACTGACTTGGCTTGTAAGTACGCCCAAAGGTGCTTCCTGAGCACGGCGCGCTCTAACTGGGACAAATTGAGTGTTGTGCTCTGAGCTTGTTGAATGAGCAAGCTCATCTGCTAGTCATTTCAGACATTGGATTGTATCGAACGAGAACTCCACGTACACTGAATTTTTTATAAATTCAGATCCATCCATGAAAAAAGCCGATAGCTTTTACAACTTAGAGACAATAGGGGGTGTTCTTTTATTTATTGCTTCAGCACTTGCAATAATTGTGGCTAATTCACCCTATTACAATGCCTATGACAATTTTTTCAGGGTTATTTGTGGGGTTGCAATTGGGGGCTTATCCATAAAAAAACCGCTTCTCTTATGGATTAATGATGGGTTAATGGCAATCTATTTTTTATTAATTGGCCTTGAAATCAAACGGGAAATTAATCGGGGAATTTTAAGTAATAAAGCCAACATCATGGTTCCTGCGTTTACGGCATTAAGTGGCTTACTCTTTCCAGCACTGATCTTTATTTTCTTTAATGCCCATAATCCAGCCTATCTTAAGGGCTGGGCAATCCCTACTGCCACTGATATTGCCTTTAGCTTAGCCATCGTGTCTCTTTTAGGCTCGCGGGTCCCTTTCTCACTCAAAATTTTACTGACGGCCATTGCTATTTTTGATGATATGGCAGCAATCTTCATTATTGCTTTGTTTTATACCGAAAACTTGTCGTTACTTTCACTTTCGCTGGCTTTGTTGTTTACTGTTATTTTGATTTGCTTAAATTATTTCAAATGCCGTTATCTTTCGGTGTTCATGTTTTTTGGATTACTACTATGGATTGCAGTATTAAAATCGGGTGTGCATGCAACCCTTGCGGGAATTGTAATTGCCATGACGATTCCCGATGAGGGTAAACAATCCATGCTAACCCGTTTGGAAGATGGCTTGCATCATTGGGTTGTTTTTTTAATCCTTCCTGTATTTGCCTTTGCCAACTCAGGCGTGACTTTTATAGGGCTTGATTTATCGATGTTTCTCCATCCAATCGTTTTGGGGGTTGGCCTAGGGTTATTTTTTGGCAAACAATTCGGTATTTTTATTTCTTTAGGTTATTTTGTTAAATTCAGGCAGCTCCTTAAAGCAGACAAGGTAAAACTCACCCAAGTTTATGGCATCGCACTCATTTGTGGGGTTGGTTTTACCATGAGTCTTTTTATCGGCAGCTTGGCGTACCAAAATAATGATTCCGCTTTAATATCCATGGTTAAAATCGGGGTAGTCCTTGGTTCTTTTCTATCTGGATTAACTGGGTTTTTGCTATTAAAAAGCGCTTCTGCCAAACCCTAACCGGAAAACAATTCTTAACAGGGGCAACCTGCTTAAGAAAAATAGCGATTGCTAATGAAGTATTTGCTATTGTTGTAGCAGTGGCAATAAGGGTATGACTGCGCTATGTTGTCTCCAAAAATAGCAATAGATTACCCCTGTCTACTCCTTTCGCCCCCTAAGAATCCATTTCGAAGAGCAATTAGGTAACAACTAAACTTAGGCTTTTTGCCAGCCGATGCAGATATAACGCATACAGCCATTTGATGCAAGCATGCTGAGGCAATGCTAGATGAAGCATTAAATACTATAATTTCAGCAATACTGTTGGGTGCTAGGGCCTTCAATATATTTGCAGAAGGGTTGCCATTTCAGCATGTTCTGTGTTTTGTTTTTACCCAAGGAAGGAATACGGATGTGAATGAGGACAATTACAAGCAAAATCCCAGAGGATTTGGTTTTAAGGAATTAGACGAGGATTTTCACGGAGGAATAAGTAATGCAACGATTTCATAATATTTTATTCGTCAGCCATGGAGTGAGGGATGAAACAGAAGCTTTACAGCTGGCAATTAAATTGGCTTTAAAGAACGAAGCCCAATTAGGTATCTTAATTAGTTGTCCTCCCTTTCCTGACACGTTAAGTGAATACAAATCTTCTTATGAAGAATCATTGATTGAAAAAATGAACAAAGCCATTCGATTGGCAAAATCAGGACTTGGATTTTCCAAAAAGAAAATTCCCATCGATATTGAAGTGGAGTGTGGTACCACACCCGATATCCGGATTATTCGTCATGTTCTTAAGCATTCTCATGATCTCCTTATTAAAGCTGTTGAAACAGAGGGGATAAAAGGCTTTAAATCCCTTGACATGGAATTGTTGCGCAAATGCCCTTGTGCCTTATTTCTTTATCGCCCTCTTAAACACTCGTTAGAGGATATACGAATTGCAGTCGCAATCGATCCCAGAGATGAGGAACCTGCCGCACAAGATTTATCAATTCGCTTACTGGAGCTTTCTCATTCATTGAGCCGCTTTTATCAGGGAAAATTAAGCATTATTTCATGCTGGGCGTTCGCACTGGAAAACTATTTGCGAGACAGCGTCTGGATAAAAGTATCTAAAGAAGAGCTTGAAAAAATCGTCCTCGAAGAACAGCAAGCCCAAGGTTTGTTACTGCGAGACTTGATTAAACGGTCGAAAATTCCTGAGGAATACCAAATTGAGCATCAAAAAGGCCAACCCGAAGAGGTTATCCCCGCGATCATAAGTCAAAAAAGCATTGACATTTTAATAATGGGCACGGTCGCCCGCACGGGCATACCAGGGTTTATGATTGGCAATACAGCAGAGAATATTCTCCAGAAAATTGATTGCTCACTGCTGGCATTAAAGCCTATTGGGTTTGTATCTCCGGTCAAAGCCTACTGATCCTGAAATTATCATGGCAGACCCACAAAACAGCTACTCAGAACCTTACTGGCATGAGCTATCAACCGAAACAATTCTTAAGACATTAAACTCTTCAGAATTCGGTTTAAGTGAAGAGGAGTCTCAAAGGAGATTGAAGGATTATGGCCCCAATCGCTTAGCTGAGCCCAAAAGAAAAAGCACAGTTTTCCGCTTTGTTCTCCAGTTTCATAACATACTTATCTATGTATTGTTAGCTGCTGCGCTTGTGACCTCTTTCTTACAGCATTGGATGGATACTGCCATTATTTTAGCCGTTGTTGTCATCAATGCCTTAATAGGTATTATCCAGGAAGGCAAGGCAGAAAAAGCATTGGATGCCATTCGAAAAATACTTCCCTCTACTGCAGCGGTCATAAGGAACGGTGAACGAATACGCATTCCTGGAGAAAAGCTTGTACCAGGTGACATTATTTTTCTGGAAGCAGGGGATAAGGTGCCTGCTGATGTGCGTTTAATCAAATCTCATGGGCTCACCATACAGGAAAGCATATTAACCGGAGAATCGGTCCCAGTGGAAAAAACCATTCATCCTGTTTCAAGGGATGCCCCATTAGGGGATAGGACGTGCATGGCCTTTAGCGGGACTTTAGTAACAAATGGGCTAGGTAAAGGCATTGTTGTAGAAACAGGCTCCACTACTCAAATTGGATATATTGGCGGGTTACTATCTAAGGTAGAATCACTAACTACCCCCTTAATTATACAAATGGGGCTATTTGCAAAATGGCTCACTTTATTTATTTTATTCATTGCCAGTATTCTTCTTGCCTATGGTTATTTTGTTCAACATCATCCATTTGCTGAATTGTTTATGGTGGTCGTTGGCCTCTCGGTTGCGGCTATCCCCGAAGGCCTTCCCGCGGTACTTTCCATTACTCTGGCCATTGGTGTACAGGCCATGGCGCGACGACATACCATTGTACGCAGGCTCCCCGCTATTGAGACCCTAGGCTCAGTATCGGTTATCTGTACTGATAAAACCGGTACGCTGACCCAAAATGAAATGATCGTTTCATCGGTCTTAACCAGCAACCACTTGTTTAGCCTGGATGGCATCGGTTATGAACCTCAAGGGAAAATTACCTTAAAGGGACAAGTGATTGACAACAATGAGCATCCTCTGCTTATGAAACTCGCACGTGCTGCATTGCTTTGCAATGACGCAGCGCTTCATGAGCAGGAAGGAAACTGGATTGTAGAAGGTGATCCCATGGAAGGTGCTTTACTTGCATTTGCAGCTAAGGCTGGACTCATTCTATATGAAGAAAAAAAATCTTGGGTGCGCACGGATGTGATTCCCTTCGATGCCCAGCATCGTTTTATGGCTACTTTAAATCACGACCATTTAAAGCATGCCTTGATTTTTGTTAAAGGTGCTCCTGAGCAAATTTTAAAGATGTGCCAAAATCAACAAAGCCAAGGGAGTGACGTAGAGTCTCTGGATAAGATGTACTGGGAAGAGAAAATGGAAGAGATGGCCTCAGGAGGGCAGCGTGTACTGGCGGTTGCAGTTAAAAAAACCAATCCGGAACATACGGTTTTGGAGTGTTCTGATGTACAGGGCAGTTTGACTTTACTGGGGATGGTGGGCCTTATTGATCCTCCAAGGCCTGAATCCATTTTAGCGGTGGCGCAATGTCATGCAGCGGGTATCGCAGTCAAAATGATTACCGGGGATCATGCCAGCACCGCGCTTGCCATTGGCCGGCAAATAGGTCTTAAAAATGCGGATAAGGTATTAACAGGTGTTGATTTGGATGACATGAGTGATGCGATTTTGCGACATGTTGTACTGGACAGCAACATTTTTGCCCGCGCAAGTCCTGAACATAAATTAAGACTGGTCATGGCCTTGCAATCAAATGGCATGACCGTGGCTATGACAGGTGATGGGGTGAATGATGCTCCAGCATTGAAGCGGGCGGATGCGGGAATTGCTATGGGAAAAAAGGGCAGTGAAGTTGCAAAAGAAGCAGCTGAGTTTATACTGACTGATGATAATTTCGCCTCTATTGTGGCGGCTGTGCGGGAAGGGCGTACAGTCTATGACAATCTTAAAAAGGTAATTAGCTGGACGTTACCTACGAATGCCGGTGAGGCAATGACTATCATATTAGCCCTGCTCTTGGGTCTGCGTTTACCGGTAACAGCAATCCAAATTTTATGGGTTAATTTGATTACTGCCGTGACTCTTGGCATCGCTCTCGCCTTTGAACCCACAGAAGAAGGGACCATGCATCGTCCGCCTCGTCTTCGGTGTGAACCTCTGTTAACGGGAAGTTTGGTATGGCATATTATTTTTGTATCCACTCTATTTATCTTTAGCGTTTTTGGCATCTATTTTTATGCACTCGATCGCGGTTATTCCCTTGAGTTAGCACGCACAATCGCGTTGAACACTCTGGTTGTGCTTGAAGTTTTTCATCTATTTTATATTCGTAACATTTACAGCACATCCCTTACATGGAAAGCAGTACGAGGAACCAAAGTGGTCTGGATGGCAGTTATTGTGATTGTTGTGGCACAATTGTCCATAACCTATTTTCCCCCATTACAAACAGTATTTGTCACGGAAAGTATTCCCTTTATGGATGGGGTCCTTATTGTCACAACTGGTGCATTATTTTTCATCGTGATTGAAATTGAAAAACAACTTCGTTTTAGAGTACTGGCGATAAGCCACATCCGTGCAGGAGAAAATACTCTCAATAAGGATTAGATATCGCTTGGTTTGAAAAACGTTGCATACTAATTCTTCCTGGATTTTAGGAGGCGTCTTTGAATGGCAACATTTTTCCATACCAAGCATCCGTTTATTTCCACATGACGTTACAATGTTTGGCACTGGCCGCTTTAAGCATATTAATCAAGGGTAGGGCACGATGGGATAAGCTGATTTCTGGCTCGTCATCTTCTTTTTTATTGGCTGTTGAGACTTTGGAAACATGAGATTTTTCTCTCTCAATACCCTCTTGCAGGCGAGTCAGTGCTTGGGGAACATCTTCTGCCAGGATGGCACCAGGCACCTGCCCACTGTGTCCCATCAATTTAAGTAGATGTTGTGCAATATGGCCGAACATGACAATGTTTTCGTAGGCATCGCTGTAAAACGTAACAAGCATAATTCCTTTTCCTTACTGATTTAAATTATCGAGCAAAAATGATTTTACATGGCTATCATACTGCAAATTAAAAAAGGTATATAATAATGACAATTTATTGTCAGGTTGAAAAATGAAAAAGCAAGATTTTTACTTTGATTTACCTGAGGAATTGATTGCCCAATATCCTCTAGCCAATCGGACCGATTCAAGATTATTAGCCTACAATCGGCAAACCGGTGAATACAGCCACCAACAATTCAAAGACCTAGGCCAATTTTTAAGGCCTGGGGATCTGTTGGTCATGAATAATACCAAAGTGATCCCTGCGCGTTTGTATGGGCACAAAGGCAGCGGTGGCAAAATTGAACTGTTGATTGAACGCTTTCTGGAGAATAATTCTTTTTTAGCGCATATTAAAGCCAGCAAAGCGCCCAAGGCAGGAAGTATTCTTTACCTGGATAAGGGATGGCAAATCGAAGTCCTGGCTAAAGAAGAGGATTTATACCGCTGCCGTACCTTAGGGGATACAGACAGTATGTTGCAAGACATTGGACATATTCCACTCCCGCTATACATTACAAGACCTGACGAATCTCTGGATCAAGATCGCTATCAAACGGTTTATGCTTTGCATCAGGGTTCTGTAGCTGCTCCGACGGCTGGGCTTCATTTTGATGAAGTGTTGTTAAAGAAATTGAATGAGCAGGGAATTAATCTGGCTTATTCGACCTTACATGTAGGGGCGGGAACCTTCAGGCCTGTTCGCTGCGACAACATCAAAGAGCATAAGATGCATCAGGAGCAATTTAGCATCAGTGATGAGCTCGCGCTGGCCGTTAACGAGGCTAAAGCCGCAGGTCATCGTGTCATTGCTGTAGGAACAACTGCATTAAGAAGCCTTGAGAGTGCGGCTGAGGGGAACAAACTTATCCCCTGTGAGGGGGATACTGACATTTTTATTTATCCAGGCTATGAATTTAAAATTTGTGATGGCTTAATTACGAACTTTCATTTGCCTGAATCCACTCTTGTTATGTTGGTTTCAGCTTTTATTGGCCATGCAGAAACCATGGCGCTTTACCAAGAGGCCATTGCGAGACGTTATCGTTTCTTCAGCTATGGTGATGCTACTTTATTGCTGTAAAAAGGATTAATAGATGCATAAGCTTGAACAACCATTGCGTTATTTGCCAATTCTCACCACTGAGGCCGGGAATTGCCTAACCATGGCTAATTGGCAGGAAATTGGCATTCACGATGCGGCTTATCAATTGTCCAGCTTGTTATTGAAGCCCGGGATACAGCTGCTTCAGAACGTTGAAGCTTTGAGGGATTATACCGGTTGGCAAGGAGCAATCATTCTGGATGCCAGATTTGAAAAAGCCAACCGGGAGGGTCTCTATTCAATTCGCTCTCCTTATGATGGAAACATTCTGAAAATCAGCAGTGAAGAGCTTCTCACTCTTATGATGCAATTGCAGGTTGACTGGATTTTATTACCTGCTGATTTTGACTTAACTTTGCTTTCCTCTCTACACCACAGCACACCGTTTTTAATTTCAAAATCAACCCGTGATTTGACGGCGGGACATAGATTTGGTCTTTACCGTAGTTATAATGGTGAAAATGCGCTGCAAGATTTTCTAAAGACCCAAGGCTTAACATCTGAATCCAATTTACGAAGTGTTAAGGTCAATGAACTGGTTGTTCTTGAGGGTTTGAATATTTTGCTGAGCGATTCACCGGCAAAATTAGCATATCTTGGTCAGGTTTATAGCCACACCGGCATCCTTAACTTGCAAGAGATCCATATGGCTCATCAACATAGAGCTATTGATGAGGAGTGTTCCTGTCCCACTTGCGAACAAGGCTTGACCCGTGCTTATCTGCATCACTTACTTGCCCAGACACCTTTACTGTGTCAGCGCTTTCTAATCCAACACAATGCTCATTATTTTCAAAATTATTTGAATTCTTGCATGTCTAATAAAATTACTTAAGCCGGTTCATTTACCTGAAGAGCAAATCTAGATATGATGTCACCCACCTTGCGCTGCCCATTGGGCAGCGTAGCCATTAAATATCAAATTTCAGGAGAATGGTATGAGTTTTTTTATTAGCGATGCGCTTGCTGCAGCACCCACAACTCACGCAGCACAGGCTGATGGATCTTTCTCGCTGATTATGATCGTAGCTATTTTTGTGCTGTTCTATTTTATGTTGATTAGACCACAAAATAAACGCGCCAAAGAACATCGTGAAATGCTTTCAAAATTAAAGAAGGGTGATGAAATTGTGACCTCCGGGGGCATTTTGGCGAAAGTGGTCAATCTGGATGAGCAATACATCAGGGTAGCTCTGTCGGAAGGTGTTGAGATCAGTATCCAACGTAATGCAGTTAGCGCCATTTTGCCTAAAGGCACTCTTAAATCCCTTTAAGGTGGACTAGGGAAAGAATATGCAGAATAGAAATCCCCTCTGGAAAAATTTATTATTGGTCATCCTTGTGGTAGCAGGCCTTATTTATGCCGTTCCTAATTTGTACAGTGAAGATCCTGCCGTACAAATTTCTTCGCAGAATACGGTCGATATGGATGCTTTGGGCCAACAGGTCAAGGCCGTTTTGGATAATGCCAAGATTAAATACAACTCGCTTAGCATTTCCAACGACAACATTGAAATTCGCTTTGCATCAACCGACACGCAATTGTTAGCCCGTGACAGCATTAAGAATGCTTTGGGTTCCCAATACACAGTGGCCTTAAATCTAGCGCCCACAACACCAGCATGGATGAGCCGAATTGGCGCTGAGCCGATGAAGCAAGGATTAGACTTGCGCGGTGGAGTTCATTTTCTGCTCGAGGTGGATGTTGATAGTGTCGTTGGCCGTCGTTATGAAGGCTTGATGAAATCCATTGGCCAGGATTTGCGTGAAGCAGGGATTCGATATACAGGAATTCGTTATATTGCTGATAAAGGTATCGACGTCCGTTTTCGTGATGACAATACTTTAAATAATGGTTCAGTTGAGCTTAAAAATAAATATCCAAACCTGCTAATCAGTAAATCGGATGTAACCACATCTCTTATGGCAGCGCTGTCCCCCACAGAATTGAACAGCATACGTCAAAATACAATTGAACAAACCATGGGTATTTTGAGAAATCGTGTGAATGAGCTTGGCGTAGGCGAGGCCGTGGTTCAACAGCAGGGCGCTACTCGTGTTGCCGTTGATTTACCTGGTATCCAGGATGCGGCTCGTGCCAAAGAAATACTTGGTGGAACCGCTACTTTGCAATTTTATTTGGTGGATCAAGAGAATGATCCTCAAGTGGCTAAGCAAACCGGCGTTATTCCTGTAAACAGTAAATTGTACAACATGGACGGGCAACCCATTTTACTCAAACGGCAAATCGTCTTAAGTGGGGATTCCATCACCAGTGCGGTTTCAAGTTTTGATCAACAAACCGGAACACCGGCAGTGCAGGTGCAATTGGGTGGTGGGGGAGAAAGTTTATTTACCAAAGTTACCCGGGAAAACATAGGCAAGCGCATGGCCATTGTTTATGTTGAAACAAAAACCAATACCTATAACGTGGGTGGGGTTGAGAAACGGGTAGCCCAACGTGAGGAACGTGTGATTAGTGCTCCCGTCATTCAAACTGCCCTAGGGAATAACTTTCAAATCACGGGACTGACTGACAGCAAAGAAGCGAGTAATCTGGCTCTGCTTTTGCGCGCAGGAGCATTACCGGCTGTAATATATCCTGTTGAGGAACGGACCGTGGGACCTTCCTTAGGAAAGGAGAATATTCATCGCGGATTAGTATCACTTGAAGTTGGCATGGGTTTAATTCTGCTTTTGATGTTGGTCTATTATCACTTTTTTGGTCTTGTGGCTGACATTGCTTTATTTTTAAACCTTATCATGCTGGCGGCTTTAATGTCTTTAATTGGTAATACATTAACCCTCCCGGGTATAGCTGCATTCGTACTCACAGTGGGTATGGCAGTCGATGCTAACGTTCTCATTTATGAACGAATCAGAGAAGAGTTGCGCAACGGTCTTTCTCCGCAAGCAGCCATTCACGCAGGCTATGACCGAGCTTTCGCAACCATTGTCGATGCCAACGTAACCACATTAATTGTTGGGCTCATTCTTTTTGCCATTGGCAGCGGCCCCATACGTGGTTTTGCGGTGATATTATCCTTAGGCTTATTAACTTCCATGTTGACGAGTATTACCTACACGCGCGCTTTGGTTAACTGGTATTATGGCGGCCGAAGTGTGAAAAAACTTTCAATCGGTATTTAAGGCGAGACTTAGATGGAATTTTTTAATCCAAATTCAAAAATAGACTTCATGGGCGCCCGAAAGTGGACTGCCCTGTTGTCAGCGCTTATTTTTATTATATCAATTATGGCTCTGCTGGTTAACGGCTTGAAATGGGGGCTGGATTTCACTGGTGGTACGCAAATTGTCATTTCATATCCCCAAGCAGCCAATCTGGAAGGCATACGTGAAAACCTCTACAAGGCTGGCTTTAAAGAAGCGCAAGTGATCAGCTATGGGACTTCTAAAGATGTTTTAATCAGCATTGCTCCGCGTCCCGATGTTAACCAAAGTACCACAGTTGATCAGGTCATGGCGCAACTACCTGGAGCTATCAAGCAACGTGTTGATTTTGTTGGGCCGCAGGTCGGTCAGGAATTAGCCACCAAAGGTGCTTTGGCCGTAATTGTTTCCCTATTGGCAACTATGATTTACATCGGCATGCGGTTTGAATATCGTTTGGCCGTGAGTTCTGCTGTGGCTCTGATTCACGACCCAATTTTAATTCTCGGTATTTTTGCAATATTCGGTATTGAATTTGATTTAAAAGCTTTGGCAGGTCTACTCGCCGTTATTGGTTATTCTTTGAACGATACCATTGTGGTTTTTGATCGGGTGCGTGAAAATTTTGTTAAAATTCGTCGTGCATCCCCTTTAGAAATCATGAATATTTCCATTAACCAAACACTTTCTCGTACAATTATGACTTCCATGCTTACTTTGTTCGTGGTGGTGGCTCTATTTGTTTATGGTGGGGAAACAATTCGAGGCTTTGCACTCTCATTAATCATTGGTATTGTCGTTGGTACTTACTCTTCTATTTATGTGGCTGGAGCGTTGGCTGTTGCCATGGGACTTGATAGAAAGGATTTTCTCCCTTCCCAGCGAAAAGAAATTGATGACAGGCCCTGATTGCCAACTCACTTATGCCTTTCGTCATTGCAGAAGCGGTGACGAAGGGGTTTTCTAAATGAAGTAGTCAATGAAGTTAATTTGAAACACAATGTCATAATTTTCACTTAAACCGTCACGATTTATCCTTCGGGCGGGAAATTGAGAAAACTATTGATTACGACAGCATTGCCAATTGTTTTAGGTAAAAATGTGAAAAAACTTTTTTGCGAATTGATTTGAAGTCAAGACTATCGAATTTAAAATATTTCAATTATCATATCAGTCCTACTCCGTTTTCCCTCCCATTTGTCCTTGTGGATAATTCCACGATTCTTTCAGTGCCCCAGGCTCATTTAAAATGTAAAACACCAATAAAATCCTTGACTTTAAAGGAAGCGAGGAAATTTTCGCGACTAAAGTTATCCCCAAAAACTGTGAATAACTTTGTGGAAAGAACATGAAAACTTATGATTCTCTTCCTTTTTTTAAGGTGATTAGAAATAAGTCTTTGTGGCCATTGATGTCTTTTGCCACATACATCTAAAAACTTCAATGATTAATGCGGTACATCACGGTGGGGCTGGCAACTGGAGGGAATAATTAAATCAAGCTTGGCTAAAATACCATGTATATCTCGTAGGAAGAGTATGCAGCCTTACCTCACTATAGTTTGGCTGCCTGACCGGGTTTAAGATCAATCAAGAGAACTAGGCTAGTAGAGCATCAATTTTGGCTGCGCAAATAAAATCATTGTGGGTTAAGCCATTTAGAGCGTGGGTCATGAAGCGCACATGGCAGTAGTTGTAACCCATTTCCAGATCAGGATGATGGTTTTCAGAATTGGCAATCCAGGCAATGGCATTTACAAAAGCCATCGTTTCATAAAAATTAGCAAAGCTAAACGAGCGCTTGATTTCCTTATGTCCTTGTTGCACTTCCCAGTTTGAATTTAATTGTGGCATTAAATTCTGGATTTGTTCGGCAGTTAAAGCCTGCCCAATGCCCTCGCAGGCTTCACAATGTTTTTGGCTCAAATCGGATTTCATCGCTATTCTCCTTTTAAATTAGACAGGCACCGGCCAAGAGTGTTAATAAACCGTCTATTTTGCTCTTTGGTTCCAATGGTTAGGCGTAAATGATGAGGTAAGCCATAGGCTTGCAATGGCCTTAAGATAATGCCCTCTTTTAACAATGCTTGATAAAGCATAGAAGCATCCATGCGGCAATCAAAACATATAAAATTTCCATAGGAAGGAAGGTAAGGTAGTTCGAGTGCTTCAAGGCCACGCTGCAATTCCTGCATGCCTTCCTGAGTACATTCCAGGGTATTGCGGATAAAATCCTCATCAGTAAGTGCGGCGCTGGCGGCTTGCAAAGCCGCCTGATTAATGGCAAATGGAAGCTGAACCTTCCACAGAAGTTCAGTAATGTCTGGGCAAGCAATTGCATAGCCTAACCTCAATCCGGCAAGGCCATAAACTTTAGAAAAAGTGCGGGTAATAATCAAGTTGGGAAATTTAGCCAATAAGGCTATGCCATTTGTTTCCTGGTAAGAAGAAGCATACTCATGGTAGGCTTCGTCCACAACAACAATGGTGCTTTCAGGGACTTGGGACAAAAGTCTTTCAATGTCATTGTATGCTGTAAAAATCCCTGTTGGATTGTTTGGATTAGCTAAAAACAGGATTGCCGTATTTCTTTGGCTTGCCTCAATCATTGCATCAATGTCCACTTGCCAATCCCGTTTCAAAGGAATTTTTTGAACGGGCACTCCTAAAGTTTGAGCCTGGATCTCATAGGAAATAAATGCTTTATCGTGAACAACAATTTGCTTACCAGAATGCAAAGCAAAGACAGTAATGAACAATGAAAACAGCAAATCCGAGCCGTTGCCAAGGGTAATCATGTGCTTGGGAATGCCTAGTTTATCACCCAATTGTTCCCTTAAGGGATGATTGATGGGCGATGGATAATTTGCAATATCGGTAAAGGATAAATTAGCCAAAGCTTCAGTTACTTTTTCACTGCATCCGTAAGGATTTTCGTTGCTGGCCATTTTTATAATGTTTGGAATGCCTTGCTCTTTTGCTAATTCTTCAATCGGCTTGCCTGGAATATATGGTTTTAAGGTTTGAATACCAAGATGGGGTAGCTGTTGATAATCACAAGACAACGGAGTCTCCTTGAGTCCGAAAGAATTTGATATTACCTAAGTAATGTAAAAAATAAAATGCAATCTATGATTTAGCAGGATTTTTGTTCGAAATTGCAAGACCTGAGAGCGGGCGATGCTAGAGGGCACAAATACGATAAGCTATTGGAAAATAAATTTTTTATATTAAAAATGAAATTAATCCAAGGATTTTCCTTCATTGAATTACTACTGACACTAAGCATCATCTCGGGCATTTCTTTGGCGTTATTGCAACAGCAAGTCCAAATTGAGCAATTGTTAAAACAGGCTTTGTATAGAGCTCAGGCCTCTTTGCTGCTTGATAATAATGCAGATCGACTAATGTCAGGTCAGTCTCTCAGCCATCCTGAAAAGCCCTTTAAGTTAACCATGACTAAAACCACAGCAGAAGTTCTGCTTAACCTAAATTGGGGTTTTTCAAAGCAATCAAATTGTTGCATGCTTCAGCGAAGCTTGGCTTTGGATTAATGATTCATCAAAGGGGGATTGGCTTAGTTGAACTGCTGTTAAGCCTGTTTTTAGCAAGCGTGTTAATCTGTCTTCTCATTGAACATTATATCAATGCTAAAAAGCACTATGAACAGGGAAATAAACGTCTTGAACAGGCTTATGAATTATCCATGCTCGAAGAGTTATTTAGAAAGAGCATACAACAGGCAGGGTTTAGTCCCTGCCTGAGCATGCCTTACCTCAATGCCAACAGCGGAGACCCAGGTGAAAAAATAAAATCCATTGAGATCACTGGAGGTCAGAATACCAACTTGCGTATCAATCGAATGAGTGAACATTTTAGCAGGGTTTTCCAAATGGCAAGTGATGAGCTGTGGATTATTCCCGGTGAGGACTATGAGAAAGATGAATGGATAATTATTGCTGATTGCTCTCACATGGAGGTTAAACAAATTGCTTCAATAGCCGCAAGCAATAATAAAAAATTAATTAGGTTAAAAAAACCATTACAATTCTCCTATACAATGCCCGTATACCTTGGGCAATGGATTTCAGAGCAATATTTTATAAAAAATAATACTTCTGGAGAAAATACACTGTATTATCAAAATGGAAGCCATAGCGAGGAGTTGAGTAGCATCGTTCAAAGCCTTTCTGTGGTTCCTATTGATCGGAGCAATGCTAATTTAATCCAGGTCAGTCTAGGTTTGAAACAAGAGCATGTGCTCCTTGAAATAAAAATTCGTGCCTCATGAAAGAAAGGGGGATTATTTTATTAAGCACGTTGCTCATGCTCTCGCTGTTGTCTCTGCTCATCATTTCCCATATGGGAAATTTTTTTTTATTTTACCGAAGCTTAAACCAATATATTTTAAAAAAAGAAATGTTTTATAAGCTGGAATTTCAAGCGGCTAAGTTAGCAAAAGGAAACTGGAAAATTGGGCAAGCCTGTGTTTTGGAGGAACAAGATCCCAATTCCATGATGAGCAAAGTAGCAGCACAAGGATGTTCGCTGGGAGACGAAGGCAGTAATTATTTCTATTTGATTGAACAGCTGGGCTTTTTCCCCTGTTTACAAAGTCAGTTGTCCAATCAAGCGGTCAGTACCAGGCATTTCAGGGTAAACATTCTAAGCAAAAAACCTTTTTTTGCTTTTTTGCAATTACGCGTCAGCCGCGCAATCCCTGTAGTGGAATGCCCTAGTCATTCGATTCAGAGAATAGCTTTGGGTATTTTAAGTTGGCGTTTTCTCGACAATTTCTCTTAGTTTCATCTTAAATGTTAATGTCTTGCGACATAATTTTAATTTCATTGTCTACATGACGCGCAATGACCAGAGTGTACTCAGGAACCTCAAGCCAGGTAGTTGTATCTTCAGTGAGGGGTTCTGAGGCAATAATGATGCTTGATTTTACTGGTCCCCATTTCATTTTATATTCATTATCATAATAGCCGTAACTGTCGCCATAGGTATACCAAAGCGAATGGTAGCCTGCATGCGTTAGGGATGCGCTTTTGGGGTGCCAGCCGTAATCGAGAACGAAACGGGTGGCGGCAATGAATTCCCCATTTGTGATAAACAAGTTAACGGGGGAATTGATTTTTATATTTCTTTTACTTCTTGCTCTTTGCACAATTTTTAATGTCTCAATGATGGCTCTTGCGATTTCTTCCGTTTCATAATTGCCTACAGGATTGGCTAATTGTGATAAAAAGATGGCATAGATCCATTCGCTATCGGTGGTTCCTGTAATGTCCTTCCTGAAATCAGGATTAATATACTCTAACAAGTCATAGCGCATCAGTGGAAAATTGCTGAGTGCGCCATTGTGAGCCAAGGCCACATTCGAACCTGGGAAAACAAAAGGATGTACATTCTGATTTGAAATAATCTGCCTCTCATGATAAGAAACCCCACGCAAATGCGCCACCAGACAATGAGGTGAAATTTTTGAGGCCAAATTTTTTAAATTTTCATCATAAAAAGGCAATTGTGGTGTTTTGTACACATGAGGGAATTTGGGATTATGCGAAGTATTATCCCAAGCAGCAATTCCAAAACCAGCTAAATTCAACAAGTGCGACATGTATTTGGGGTGATAGCTTTGTTTAATAAAGGAATTATCTGGCTTATAAAGCAATTCCTCGACCAAAATGGGTTTACCTAAATAAGATAATATTCTGCACATGATTTTTACCTATTATAGGCTTCAATATGAAGCCGGATATCCAGTTTATCGATGGATTTTTCTAAAGCGACCAGCGAGGTGCAAATTAAAGAATACAATTTATACCAAATTTGTGGCTTTTCGTTCTGTAGGTGTTCCAAAACTGTTCCAGAGAGCCTAAGCAGGATGGCTTGTTCACAGGTTGTAAACGTCACGGTATAGGAGGAATCACTATCGACACAAGCCACTCCCGCAAAGAGAGTGCCTGGACCAATAACCGATAATTTAGCCATTTTATTATCATGTACAATACTGGATTGCACAGCGCCATATACAACGATATAGCAGGAAGCTCTCTTTTCCCCTTCATGAATTAATTTGCAATCCTTATTAGCCTCAAGCAATTCCATGTGATTAAAAAGCTCATTCAGTTCGGCTTCAGTAAAAAATTGAAAGATTGGCTCTTGCCATAGCTGTTCTTTAACCACGCTTGCTTCTTCAAAACTGACCAGTTTTGGCTGATTGAAGGTATTAACAAATTTGGCAAATAATGACAAACTGGCCATCTCGGAATTTTTAATGCGGTCTGTTACTTCATCATGGATTCTTTTTAAGCGGCAACAAACCTGTCGCGACAAGGCATTTAAAATTTTATATTTAATAATTGGATAACAGGTGGTTAAAAGCTCAAAATAAGTATTATTTATCATTAAGCATTGCACCTCAGTTTTGGCTTGAGCTGAGGTAGGACAGGGTACTTTTTCAATAAAACTGATCTCACCTAAAAAATTACCCACACTTAAAGTTTCAATATTGGTTATTCCCTGCCCCAAGATTCTTGCTGTTACGTAAACTTCTCCATCAATGATGATGTATAGAAATTGGCTTTCTTTTCCTTGTCGCAAAATAACGTCATCGGGTTTGAATTCTGTAACCTGGCTGTGTTTTATTAGTACATCCAATTCATCCTGAGTGAGAAACTTTCCTATGTTGCTGCCTTCAAGCTTGAAGAGTAAGTCTTTTATTTCAGTAGGACTCTGCATGGTTAAGCAAAGGTTATTCATCATACTACCAGCTCCATCTATCCTATTGTAGTTATTCAAAATGATAGTAAAATTTAGGCTATATTAAAAAAATAGTACATTTTTTCGGTTAAATTCAAATAAATAGAAAAGCTGCATGAATTTGGCTGTAGGATTGGCATTATCAATGGCTAGAAATGAAATGGAAATACTCGTATTCAGCCCTTTGTTAAACGGCATGATTAAAGACAGTCCTCTACATAATAGACCTGGGGTTCTTGACCTGCATACATTCTGGTGATGCGTTTACCGTTCGTTTCAAATCGCAAAGCCTGCCGTTTTCCATCGGCTGAATAAGTAAAATAATGGCCTTTTTCTTCATAGCGGTGTGGCTCAATGTCCAATTTTCCCTGATATAAACTTCGCAGCTTGGTTTCACTATCGCCAATGTGAGCACCGGCTGTAGTAGAAATGGCAACTGTGTTCACGTTGATGCGAACGATCTGCCCATGGGAAATCATTAACGATAACCCTTTTATTCCCTTAATGGTTTCCGTGTAGCATTCATTGTTTTCATAGACGTCAGGTTTGTGTCTCGAGAGAGAAATACCTTTTATTTGTGCGGCTTCTTTAAGACTCATTCCAATTTTAAGGGGGCCTAAGCCTTCTGGTGATAGCTTCCATTGTTTAACACTCACCCCGATGGCTAATGCGGTATTAACAATGCCGACGATTAATAAAATTAATCCGAGCCGAGTTTTTAAGGCCATAATTACCCTCATGAAACGATGGTTAAGGTGATTATTAGACCATCGTTTCAGGGCAGGATCAATTAAGCATCTCTGGCTTTATACTTATAGGGGGCGTAGACAGGTTTCCAAATATGGCTGCGAATACACTGCTCAATCTGCTCGTCACTCATACTCTCGGCCAAATTGGATTTAACCGCCTCTTTAGCTACCGCAAAAGCAACTTGGTAAGAAACCTCTCGTACTTCAGTCAGCGGGGGTAGTAGATTGGCTTTCGGATCTGTTTTGGCCGGTGAGCAAGAGGCCAAGGCTTTAGCGGCAACCATGAACATTTTGTCCGTCACTCGTTTCGCCTGGACTGAAATCAGACCAAGGCCCATTCCAGGGAAAATGTAAACATTATTGGTTTGATCCACGCGAAACATTTTCCCGTCTTTGACAATACTGCCAAAGGGGCTGCCAGTACCAATTACAGCACGGTTATCCGTCCATAACATCAGGTCGGCCGGTACTGCTTCACTGTGGGTGATGGGATTGGATAAAGGCATAATAATGGGTTGTTTAACGTGTTTTGCCATTTCTCTGACAATGGTTTCGGTAAATAACCCTGGCTGACCTGACACTCCAACCAGTGCGTTGGGATGAACATTTTTTATGACATCTTTGAGACTTATCATATTGCCGGATTCGCATTTCCAGTGAGCAACCACTTCCCTGGATTGCAGCAGCTTTTGCTGAAAAGGCAGTAAGTCTTTCATTCCCTCAACCAGTAAACCATTTCTGTCAATCATATATACGCGAGAGCGGGCTTCTTTTTCAGAAATCCCATCTTCAACCATTGCATGAATGATCAATTCAGCAATTCCACACCCTGCTGAGCCTGCACCTACGATTACAATTCGTTGTTCCTTAAGCTGGATACCTGTTACCTGAACAGCGGAAAGGAGGGTGCCTGTTGCAATGGCTGCGGTACCTTGAACATCATCATTAAAGGTACAAAGTTCATCTCGATAGCGATCCAGTAAACGGGTGGCATTTTGCAAAGCAAAATCTTCCCATTGCAAAAGGATATGTGGAAAACGTTTCTTTAAAGCCTGAATAAATGCTTCAATGAAGTCATCGTAGTCCTGGCCTCGAATTCTTTCATGACGCCAACCAATGTACAAAGGGTCAACCCTTAACTCATCGTTATTTGTTCCGGTATCAAGCAATACTGGTAATGTTTGAGAAGGATGAATTCCTGAGCAAGCGCAATATAAAGCCAACTTCCCAATTGGAATACCCATACCACCAGCACCTTGATCCCCTAACCCTAAAATGCGCTCACCATCCGAAACCACAATGGCTTTAACTTGATCAAAGCGGGGGTTCGCCAGGATTTTATCAATACGGTCACGGTCAGGATAGGAAATAAAAACCCCGCGGGGCCTCCGATAAATGTGGCTAAATTGCAGACAGGCATCACCTACGATGGGGGTATAAACAATGGGCATAATTTCGGTGATATGCTCGCAAAGCAGACTATAATAAAGCGTTTCATTTGAATCTTGTAGATCACGCAAGTAGATGTATTTTTCCAGTTCGCTAGGTTTGCTTTTAAATGCAGCATAGGAGCGAGCCCGTTGTTCTGAAATATTGCTTACTTCAGGAGGAATAAGGCCAAATAAACCAAACTCTTCGCGTTCTTTATGGCTAAAGCCAGTACCTTTATTGAGAATGCTATTGAGAATAAGAGGATAATCCTTAACGTATACTTCGAAATACAGCTGGCCGTTTTCGTCAATCTTGCTTTCATAATCCATATTCGCTCCTCCTGGCTGTCTAATAGCATTATAGCCAAATTGTTTTTAAAATATGGAGCAATTTGGAGCCAATGATCATGCCTGCCTACGGCTGACCTCTGGCCCCTGCATCGCATAAGTTATTTAAGAAATCGTACACTGCGACAGAGTTTCCCTGAGTGTCGCTGCTAGTGGCGGATGGTCTGGCACAGAGCAAGCAACACCTAAATCTAAGTAGTTCTGATGAATTTGCTCGACGTATCTTTTAAGTCCCACATGACCACCAGAATAATCCCAGGCGCCAATATCAAAACCAAGGCCTGTCGAGGAAAGCAGAGGAAACCAGGTACTCTTTTCAAATATTAAAGTACGCAAAAAAGGTTTTGTTCCTTCGATGAGAGTATCGAGTCTCTGGCAATAGCCCTGCGCGTAGTAGGCTGGAAGAAAACGCTGAGTAAAGCCAATAACCTGACTGAAGAGTAAATAAAGTTGGTTCCCCGACCAAAGATAAAATTGTTCATCGTAGATTTTTAATGATTCAATTAAGTGCTGCGGATTAAAAAATGTTTCCTTCATCGATAGGGCGGTAAAATTTTCTCTAAAGACCTTTATTGCCTGACCCAGGGGGGATGTGAAGTCAAATGGGTTATCCAATAAAGCCAGTATGTCTTTGTTCGGGCTTTTAGTGATGATTTGAATCAGCGCACTGAAATCATAGGGTTTCTGCTTAGGTAATCCATTGGGGAATAGTTTTTTAAATTGTCTCGCTTTTTTAGCCAGTCCATCTGGAATTGTGTCAAAATAAGGCTCCATTTTTTTCCACAAAACCACGTCGTGGGAGAGTAAGGCGGCTTGAAAGGGGGTGACCTCTCTGAAAATACGGCCGGAGTAATCCATGGCCGTGGCTCTGGTACTTAGCCTATCGGGACAAGTTTCTATCATAGACAGAGCCTCTTTTTCTTCACCGCGAAGAATATGGCTGTTTAGCTTTGCAACTGCTGCTTTTTCTTTTTTAAAGTCATCTTTAAAGAATTGACAAAATTTTGATGAGGTTAGGGATAACCGGGCCTTGGATACATTACTCAGAAAGCAATTCATATGCATCATAAACACTTCTGGGGGGAGGTCAGAAAGTACAAGTGACGATGAATTGGAAATATCATCCATTTTAATGCTGGAAGTACCTTCATCAACCTCATGCTCTTTACTGTGGACTGTCTCGGTTATGCTTTTTTTACGATTCATTCTTCTGTTAAAAAACACCTGAATAAGTTTATTATTAATTTAATCACTGCAGATTGCACATGCTGAAGTATGGTCATGGAAAAAATTAATTTGATATGGACATTTAAACTTAAAGCACGCTAGATACCGATTTAGCGTGCAAGATGGCTTGAATTTTGCCTTAGTCTTGCTATGGATTTAAAGCTAAAAAATTAGGTAAGGTGAAAATGATTGTAGAATATCGAAAAGGTTGTTCTACTAAAATGCTGGTGTAACAGGGATGTCGTTCATGATTCGAGAACGTTTAGCATCGTTTCAGTATTGGCCCCATGTAATAACAATAAGCCTCCTACTCTTGGCGTATGGAGGCTATCGTTATTTTGCCTATTATTTCACCTGGTCAAATGATGCCTACGTGTCCGCTAACATCGTCAATATGGCTTCTCAGGTTGCAGGACCCATTAGCGATATTTATGTCGTTGAAAACCAGACGGTTAAAAAGGGGCAACGGCTTATTGACATTGATCCAAGGCCTTATAAATACGCCATGGATAAGGCATTAGCCGATTTAAATGTCGCCAAGCTTAATTATAAAAATGAAAAACTGGCCATTGAGGTTGCAAAGGAAAAACTGCAACAAAACCTCTCTTTGGTTTCTTTGAGTCGCGACCATTATCAACGCTATCAAAAATTATTAAAACAAGGAGCGTTGCCTGAAATTCAGGTCATAAACATCGAAGCCAAAATTAAAGAACAGGAAGCCATGGTGTTGGCAGCCGCGCAAGAATTACGAATTGCCGAACAAAATTTCGACAACAACGCAGTGCTTGCGGCGCAGGCGAAATACAACAAAGCGAAATATCTATACGACCAAACAAGAATTGTGGCACCTGCGGATGGATATATTACTAACTTCAACTTGAGGAAGGGACAATATATAAAAGTCGGCGAGGGCTTATTTGCCCTTGTTGAAACCAGGCAGTGGTGGGTAGAAACTCGATATCGTGAAACCGCAATTCGTTTGATTCAACCAGGGGATAAAGTAAGAATTACCATTGATATGTATCCTGGTAAAGTGTTTCATGGGCATGTGAACAGCATTGGCTGGGGAATAAATCGAGTGCAAGCAGGGCAAGTTGCACCTTCAACACTGGCTTATCTTGAAGCCACAGAGGATTGGATTAAAATTGCTCAGCGCTTTCCCGTTCGTATATACATTGATGATCCAAGCCCAGAGTATCCTTTAAGAATTGGGGCAAGCGCCACTACCCTTACATATTCCAAGAGGTAAATAAGAATTTTAAGAACCATTACTTCCAATACCATTGAAAATCGAGCGGCGTTACGCACTGCAATTGCAACGGTTAGCGCCATCCTGCTTGCTTTTGCCTTTCATCTTGACAAGCCTTATTGGGCGGGAATGACCGTTGTTATTGTAGCTAATTTATACGTGGGCAGTATCATTGATAAAGCGATCCTTAGAATTGTCGGTACAATCATCGGAGTGTGGATTGGCTATATTTTAGCAAGTATGGTGGCGGACAGTTTTTTTCTTTATCTGACGGTCAATTTGCTGTTAATCACTGTCGCTGTCTACTATTACAACTTCAGTTCCTATGCCTATGCCTTTTTGCTAGGAGCTCTTGGTGCATTCATCGTCATTGCGCAATTGGCTATTAATCCTCAAGATGCATTCTACGTGGCAGTCTGGCGACCTATTGAAATTGGACTTGGGGTTATTGTTTCTGCTGCCGCTGCTTTTTGTCTTTTCCCTAATACCATTCGTGACAATGTCAATAAGGAAGTTTCAGGGATTTTTAACTCCTTTCGCATGCTTTTAAATCACCTGGAACAATCTTTGACGACTGGAGTTCCTTCTTTAGGGGATGTGGAAAAGGAAAACCTGCAGTGGAAAAAAACAATCAAAAAAACCACTGAACTGTTAGGATTCATGCGACGTGAATTTAGCATCAGTCGGGAAAGAATTGATCAATTTCGCGTATTGCTGGAATTGTTCTTTGAATTGGCTCGCGGCATCAGTTATTTCAATGTTTCCTATCATTCTTCCCAAGACATTTTAACTTCACAGGGGGACATTCAACAGATTTTTTCGGCCCTCCAACAGGATCTGACTACTTTGGAAAGGGCTTTTTACAGTGAGCTTAAGCAAGCCGAATTTCTGAGAGGTGCTGAAGCACTTGATGCTTTTCGTTTAAAAATTGAGAACGATGAGGGACTTAAAACAGGATCGAAAGCGTTTTTACATCTCTTGTCTTTAGTCGAACAGATAAATAGGACATTTCAGAATCTGGAAAATATTTTCATCAAACATGAGCAGTTAAATAACACAGAAAAAAAACTAATCAGCAGTCAACAATTGCTAAGCAGTGATCCGGAGATCATTAAGCACAGCATTAAAGCGGGGTTGGCGGCGATACTTGCCTTGGTATTTTGGATAATCAGCGATTGGCCAGGCGGATTAAACGGCATTATCAGCAGCATTGTTATTTCAATCCGCAAAGATCTCTTTGAAATGAAAAACATCAGCCTCTATCGAACCTTAGGCTGCTTGCTTGGCGGGTTTGTCGCGCTATTTCCCTTGCTGTTTTTCTCCCTCAACCTGTATGCCTTATTGTTTATACTTTTCTTTCCAGTTTGGGCTTTCAGTTATTTAACGTTTAAATCAAAAAAGTACAGCTACATAGGCCTGCAGGCTAATATAGCTCTGGTTATTTGTCTGGCCCAGGCCGGAGGGCCACCCACTGAGTTGTGGCCGCCTTTGGAGCGATTTGGCGGTATTTTAATTGGAATTTTTGCAAGCTTTCTGGTTGCGAATGTGCTTTGGAGAGCCCATCCACTTACCCTCTTTAGTAAAAACATTAAAAAAATATATGGCTATTTGTCTACAAACATGAAGAATTTATTTACAGGCGAAGGCAGCTTGTACGATTTAACCAATGTGTTTTGGCTGACCCGGAATTTAATGGAGTCTTTGCAAGAGGAACATTTTAAAGCAAGCCAACAGGCAATATTTGATGAAAACCAGAAGCATTATACGAAGTTGACTGTTCTTCAGGCCACTCTAACCCAAATTTATAATAATATTGATATTTCAAAAGCCCATCAATACGCACAAACCATTGAAGCGGAAAAACAAGTGCTTGCCATTGAACAAGGCCTAATAGCACTGTATCAGGAACATAACTTAAGCCATTTGGCTGAAGGAATTGAACAAATTAATCAGCATCTGTCGCAGATCAATTTAGCATTGGTTTTTGAGGATCATTCCATGGAAGCGGAACAGTTTATTAGATATTTCAAAACCTTTAAACAATTGTTAATTTTGCGTTCGGAGTTATTGCTTTAGCTGAGAAAGTATTGCACTTTCCCAGCTTCAGAATTTATATGTGGGATTCCAAACGTGGTTCTTCTGGCGGTTGATGAAGATGGGCTTGCCCAAATTCTTGTTTCAACCCTTGAATAAATTTTTGAGTGCTTGTTTGTTCATTACGGAATTCAGCTCGAAAAATATTTCTGTGTTGTGAAAGAACTTTCGCAATTGGGACTGTTTCATTGGACCGTCTGTCCATGAATTTCAAGGATTTTTCCCAATCCTCAATGACGTCCTTAATGCTTATGGGCTCACCTCTTTGGTAAGCTTCATGTAAATTGCTCTTCAACATTTCCAAGGCTTTGACTTTTGCGTCAGAGCTGGTTAGAAAAATATTCCAGTTTGTTTTGTTTAAGGCTTCAATGTGTTGATCAATTCTACTTTCTATGGTTTTTATGATCTTGTATTCAGGATCATTGCTGAGATGCTGTTCAATAATATCATCGTAATAACTAACTGGATGGCTATCATTCCTTACTGCAATGCTGCTAACAGCTATAGCAGGGTTAACCCTTTCCTTGTACTGCCCAATTGCCTGAAGAACATTTTCATTGTCATCAGCCACGATCACACTCTTTGCCCAGTCAGGTTTATGTCGGAGGAATACATCAAGCATTAAGGCTTTGGTGTGTGCGAAATTTTGCCTTTCCGCATGACAGTCCCCTAATACTTTACCAAAGGAGCTTCGCTCAAACATTTCATCAGGTAGAGGAGTTGTTTCATCAGCTTCTGCAGGAATTCTATTATAGGCTTCTACCGCATGCCTAAAGCTGATACCCGGTTCACAGCTGTCCGCTGAATAAGTCATTACATCTTGAATAAAAGGGATTTCTTCCTGTTTGGATTTCAAAAAATCATCGAATGGTTTGCCGAGGAATTTTCCTTTATAGCCACCCTCTATAATGGCTGAATTCAGCGTGGCGGTATTTTCTGCCGACATATGCGACCATACCAAATCCATGGGTGTAATCACGCCATGGACTGTGAAACCCTGAGCTTGCAGCCGCTGCACAAGCTTTACTCGGTCTTCAACTTCAAGTTTTCTAAATCGCATGTCGGTAAAAAGATAGACATCCTGAATGCCATTCTTTTTAAGGGAATTTAATAAATTTTCATTAAATGTATCGTCAAACAACAAGGTATGATCAACGTCTAGAAGTGCTACAGGTCTACCCATGGTTTTATCTCAAAACTTGGCTGTATATCTACTATAAACGAAAATTCTTAAGGTAAGCTTAGGGAAGGCCATGAAATTGTTTAAAAAAATTAGCAGAAAAGAATACAAAAATTCAATTATCTAGGAATAAATCCTGTGTAGGTAATTTAATTTATTTAAATGTAAATTCAAATTTAAAGAGTAAAACTCAAAATAAAAAGTCTGAATTTTTCTAAAGAGTGCCTTAACATCCATGCAAGACCTTTTACAATTTCTTTGACTAAAAAAGTATTAGCTTATACTATTTCCCCCCTCTTAAAATTGCGTAAAAGGATAATAAGGAGATAGCATGATTATAAGAACCAAACAATTTAAAAGGGTCTTTAATGATGACCTATTTCCCGCAAATGAAAGCGAGCGATACGTATATAGCATGGCGATTGCTGGTTCTATATTGAGGGATTATAAAGGTGTACCAACATCAAGAGATCCAATCATTGTGGAAGGGGGGAAACATAGATTGCATCTACGCTATATTTGGACGGCGTTTATGGTTTATGGAGAGGAATCACCAAAAAAATTTAAAAGATCCGCTATAAAGATGTCCAAATATTTTTCTGTTAATACAGAAATGGAAATAGGACTTTTTTGGGATACCTTTAAAGAAAACTCCTTGTACAAAACTGTTTTTAGACTAGATGATACTTTTTTCCCACGTTCTGATGAGCCACCGCTGACACTGAATGATTATCCTATAGCCTTTTATAAGCATTTTCCAGATACAGTACGAACTATTGAAGAGCAAGAGGCTTTTTTGTTGAGGGAAAAGGCTGAAGCAGAGGAACAGGAAAAAAGAAACAAAGAAATTAGAAGCAAAATCCTAGAAGAACGACAGCGAAATATCCCCCATAGACCTCTACATAAAATATTAAATGGGGAACTTTTTCCTGAAAAGTTTTCTCCTCCAGGTAGTTATAGATATAACGAAGATCGGATTAAGTATTCACTGTCTTTAGCTTTATCGGTTCTACTGCAGTTAAAAGAACCACCAACAGAAGAAAACCCAATCGTTTTACGTTGCGAGGATATTGAACAGTCCATACATGTATTGATTGCATTTCTAGTACTTGGTATTTATAGTCAGAATGGTCATTTGGGTCCGAAATTTAAGTTTGATTCAAGCAGTATACATCTTGAGGGTAGGTTGGCTGAATACATCTCCACCCATCGTGTGTATGTAAATGGTCGTTACTATAATACACTCGATAGCGACGCAAAAGCTGTTGATGAAAAGGTTCAGGATTATTTCATCAGAAATGTAAATTTACAAAATTTTCCTGAGCAATATGAAGGAATTTCTGTTACCGATTTCGAGGTTATTGAACAAGAAGTTTTAAGAGCTAAACAAGAGAAAGAAGAAAAACGCGTGAGAGAAGACGAGGAACGCGCGCGCGAAGAAGAAAAGAGAACTGAGGAAGAAAAAAGAAGACAAATTGAAAGGGAAGAATTAAGAAAAATAGAAATTGAACAGGAAAAAATAAAAGAAGAACAACAAAGACTCTATGAAGCAAAATTTCAAGTAACGTTTGAATATGATAGGATACGGCAAGAGAATGATAAGCTTCGAACTGAGAATACTAAAAAACTTTTTAATGAATTATCTAAGGAGAATCCCAGCTTTTTTGTAATTGGAGGATTGATAAATGAGGGAGTAAACATCAATAGTACAAACCACAATAAACAAACCCCTTTGATGTTCGCCTTATATTCGGAAAAATTTACTGTTGCTGAACTGTTGTTAAGGCATGGCGCTGATCCAACCATTCGTGATGCCTCTGGAATGCAAGCTAAGGATCTAGCACCAGAAGGTTCCGCATTACAAGAATTAGTTATTAAAAATCAATGTCGAGGACAGTTAAGTCAAGTAGTTTCAATCGAGGCACAAAAGGAACAACAGATTGTTTGCTTACATTTCTCTTTTTTGAACGAGGCCGAACAGGTAGATGCGAAGTTAAGTACAATAAAAGGACAACTACAAAGTGGAGTAGACATCAATTTTCAAGGTTCAAATGGTTATACTGCATTGATGTTTGCTAGTGAAAATCAAAATGAGCAGCTTGTTCAGTATTTGTTAAATGAGGGAGCTTCTCCACTCATTACCAATGATTATGGTCAAAAAGCCAGTGATTTAGTGACGCAAAGTTCTCCATTATATGAGCTTTTAAAAAAAGCGGAAATGCGAGTTGAGTTAGAGAAATTACCGGATCGTGAAAAATATAGTATTTTGCTGTGTGAAAAAGTTAAGTCAAGAAACGTATGTGCTCAAGAGATTGATGAATTGGTTGATTCTGGTGCTGATCTCAATTATCAAAATTCAAAGGGGTATAGTGTTTTAATGTTAGCAGTTGATGCTGAACAGGATCGAATAACTGAATATTTATTAAGATGTGGAGCCAATCCATTATTAAAGAATACAAAAGGAAAAACAGCAAGACAACTAGCTTCAATGAGCTCCCCTATTTATAACCTACTTAAAGGTTATGAGTTACTATTTGCTGCAACACTTAATGATTTACCTAGAATTAAATTCTTGCTTCGAACGGATACCTTAATAATTGATTTCCAAGGGGAGAATGGGTTTTCAGCCCTCCTAATTGCTGTTGAGCAAGGATTTGCTGAAATCGTTGAGTATTTATTAAAGCAAGGAGCCAGTTTCGAGGTTACTTTAGATAACGGGCATGGAGTTTTTGACTTAGCCACGGATGAAACAATTATTAAAATGCTTCAACATAGAGAAAATATGTTTGTTGAACCCGTGGAGCAAGAGCCTGAAGAAATTGACACTGAGAAAAAATTTAATAAACATTCATTCTTCAATCAATCAACTCCAACCTTGGATGACGAAACTAAAATAACGAGCTTAATAGTGTAACTAAATGTCAGATTAGAGGGCGATGAAGCTCATATTACTCAGCTGCAATTGGTCAATATGACTGATGGTTATTTATTATGACCCAGGGGAATCCCTAGTTAAGAGAGTAGAAAACGCCGAAGGACAATAATTTAAACAATGGAAAAATTATCAGCAGAGAAATTAATATAATTTTGTTAATTCAAGGACTGGTCCAAAGGTAGCCATTGGATATTGGAAATGAGGTTTTCGAGAATGTAATGAAGAGAAAATTAGGAATGGACTTCAATAACACAAAATAAATTTGCCACAGGAGTGGAGTTTATGAAAAAAGATGAAAAACTGAACTACTGGTTTTGTTGAGCAAGGAATGAGTAAGTGGGAAAATATAGTGATTTTAGTATTAGATTACTTTATGAAGTAAATAACCAAATCCCTAGTGTGCGCCAATTAAAAGAGCTCCTTGTAAAAGGTGCTGCCATTAATTATCAAAGTATCGAAAATGGCTATACAGCTTTGATGTTTGCTGTGATTAATCAACATGATCGAATAACTGAATATTTACTGCGTCAAGGAGCTAATCCTTTTATTAAAAATCATAGGGACAAAATTGCAAGTGAATTAATTCCTCAACAGGCTTCAATCTATCCCATCCTTAAAGATTACGAATTATTGTATGCAGCCCGCATTAATAATCTGGAAGCTGTACAGTCAACAATTAAAGACGGAGCACTAGTTAATTTTCAAGGTCCTGGTGGATATACATCGATTATGTTAGCTGCAAAGTATAAATTTATTGATTTGTTTGAATATCTTTTTCTGCAAGGAGCCGATTTGACATTATTAAATTCAGAAGGAAAAGGCATTTTTGATTTAACTAAAGATTCAACTTTAATTTCATACCTTCATAGTATTACCGAGTGTAGTTTAGAATTGCAGTCACAATCTCAACTCGCTAATGAAAAAAAAACACATCGTTTTTTTCCAGTAAGCATTGATCCCCTTCATGCATAAAGAGGGAAAATATTTGCTTAGGAAAGATATTGAATAAAAAAGAAGATCAGGAAGTCAAAGGACTAACCTAGCTCATAACTACCCATTTAACTTACGGGAAATACGTCATGGTAAAAAAGAATTCTCTCTACATATCAAAAGCCTTTCTAGCTGAAATAAACAAAGAACACAGAAAGCCGGACAAAATAAAACAATACCTCGCTGATGGTGCAAATATAAATTATCAGAACGAAAATGATGGGTATACAGCTTTAATGATAGCCGTTGATAAAGACGATGAACCATTAGTTACTTACCTATTACAGCAAGGTGCCAATCCACTAATCAAGAATCATCACCAGGAAATTGCAAGTGACCTTGCGTTAACCCATTCACCTATTTATCACTTGCTCAAAAATCATGAGCTCTTATTCGCAACACTGCAGAATGATATAAGGGGCGTGAAAGCGGCACTTGCAGCAGGAGCGAATATCAATTTTCAAGGACCCGGCGAATATACTGCTTTAATGATTGCTGCTGAACAAGATCTTCTTGAAATAGTAGAACTGCTGATAATTAGTGGGGCTGATATTTCACTAGAGCGCAGTGATGGCTGGGATGCTCTTTGCCTCTCAAAGGGTGGACTTGTTTATAAGACACTAGAATATGGAAAACCATTCACCCCTGAGCAAAAGAAGAAAATGATGGAAGATGATGATGAGGATGAAGAGCGTTTTGAAAAAGGACGTTTAAGAGCCTTGGCGGACAGAAAAGGACAGCCTTTTGCTTTAAACCAGTTAAAGATGCACCCCATGGACGGTGTTTTTAAACCTGCTCCAACAGCATCACAATTTGCTGAACTTGAGCAGCATTTTGGTCATCCGCTACCTGCAAGTCTTAAAGAAATATTGACTCATTATAATGGGTGTTTTCCGCTCCTCAATTACTACGGGGATGATGAATATAGTTCAATTAGTTTTTTTTATGGTTTGGATGAAAATAGGGATTCCCCAGCCAATATATGGTGGTCCATTGACAGTTTTTCTAAATACTTAGGACGAGAAACTTTACCTTTTGCGGAAGATAGGTATGGAGGAGTTTATTATTTGAAGTGGGTCAAAGGTAAGGCACAGGTTTGGCTATTTCAATATGGAGACCAACCCTTTGATCATGAGGATGATAATTATACAATGCCAACTGCTTACAACCTCATCAGTGAATCTCTAGATGCATTATTGGAGTCTTTATATGCAGTCCAAGATTGAACAGGAAAATAATATTCAACAAACAAAAGAAAAAGCTAATTTAAAATTAAAGCTAACAACTTATAGCTGTTACTTTGAAGTGCAATTAAAACATGGGGATTTTGGTAAGAGTCGCGAGAAACATAATAATATTTGTAACAAATTATTATTGAAGCAGATTGAGGAATTAAATAAGGAAGGGATTCAACTTTGTGCTGAAATAAGTAATGATGCTCTAGTAAAAAAAATTTGCTTACAACCAAATGATCCTCCTCATCCATCACTAACATGGGAGCATTGTCACTCTCAGACGGCCAATGGAAAAGAGGGAATTATGCGCTTGGTTCCAAAAAGTCAACATAAATCAGGCTCTGAATATTGGAGAGTCTTTCATCCTGACCATAAAAATCGTGGTGGGTATCATGAGTGGGCTAAACCTAATGGTGCTCCCGTGAAGAAGCCAAAAAACTACCCAAAGGATTTTAAATTCCAGGACATACCAAATCTAAAGCCTGAAGAGTTATCTGATGCTTTTTTGGTGGCTGTAAAAACTAATAGAAGCAAAAAATTTTTTGACTTAATTGATCGAGCAAAACAACTTATCTCTGAGGAAGAGCTGGGAACCATCTTAACCAAATTTTATGTAGTAGGTTCTAAGGGAAAAAAGGAGACCTTGCTACATCTTGCGGCAGTTAATAATAATGTAGAAATTACATCTAATTTATTAACTCACTTTATCCAAACACCAAATTTTTCACAAGTGGTTAATTATCAAGGTAATACACCTGCGCATATTGCAGCTGAAAATAATCGGCCATTACTTCTAAAAAAACTTTCATTAGTTGGAATAGATTTAACAATAAAAAATAATTGCCAAAAAACAGTTTTTGATATAGCAAGCGAAAGAAAGTATTCCTCTTGTTTACGTTATTGTACATCCTCTGATTATCAATCCTCCACACAGACCGAGTTATCAGAACAATTTGAAAATACAAAAGAGCAAAAACAGAATCCACCTAAGAAATCTATTTGTGATCCTCAATTTACCTATGGTGGTAATACCAGACATCAACCAGATGTAAATAATTCATTCTGTCCCCCTAACTCTCAAAATTCAGTAACTACGTTGACCCGTACTAAAAATTTCAGAGAGCTAATGGGATTACCTGCCCAACCAACCAAGGAAGGGCTCGCGGCTCAAGAAGCCAGAGACCTCGAACGTTTAAAGGAGAACCAAGCACCACGAAAAACCTTCAGAGAGCTGATGGGATTACCTGCTCAACCAGCCAAGGAAGAGCTCGCGGCTCGAGAGGCCAGAGATCTCGAGCGATTAAATGCGAGCCAAGTACCACGGAAAACCTTCAGAGAATTGATGGGGCTTCCTGCCCAACCAACCAAGGAAGAGCTCGCGGCTCAAGAAGCTAGAGATCTCGAGCGTTTAAATGAGAGCCAAGTACCACGGAAAACCTTTAGAGAATTGATGGGGCTTCCTGACCTACCAACTAATGAAGAGCGTGTGTCGCGGGAACCCAGAGATCAAAAAATTAAAAAAGAGAACACAACTCCTCCTAACAAGGAAGGTTTTATTGTGAGTCTTCAAAAAAATAAGGAGGATTTTAAAGCAGGAAACTCAATAAATATTAATAAATCATTACCCCAAAAGGCTTTGGCAAACAAACTCTCGAGGAATTGCGAAACAGTTTTACCTGCTGCCAAACCATTGCCTAATAAAAATTCATCGGCTTTGGCAACATCAATAGCTTTGCAAAAAATTATCAATGATCGTATCGAGAAACAGAACAAACAAAAGCAGGAATCACTATGTAATGAAAATAAAACATTAATGCAACCAAAATCACATCAACAACTACCAAAAAAAGAAGAACGAAATAACTCAATCACAACAGCAAAAGATGTACAGTCCCAAGTGATTCAGCCACGTGTCCAGCAATATACTCAGCCACGTGTCCAGCAATATACTCAACCGCGTGTCCAGCAATATGCTCAGCCGCGTGTCCAGCAATATGCTCAGCCACGTGTCCAGCAATATGCTCAGCCACGTGTCCAGCAATATTCTCAGCCGCGTGTCCAGCAATATGCTCAGCCACGTGTCCAGCAATATGCTCAACCTCGTGCCCAGCAATATTCTCAACCACAAGCTCAGCAACGAGCTCAGCAACAAGCTCAGCAACAAGCTCAGCAGCGAGCTCAGCAACAAGCTCAGCAGCGAGCTCAGCAACAAGCTCAGCAGCGAGCTCAGCAACAAGCTCAGCAGCGAGCTCAGCAACAAGCTCAGCAGCGAGCTCAGCAGCGAGCTCAGCAACAAGCTCAGCAGCGAGCTCAGCAGCGAGCTCAGCAACAAGCTCAGCAGCGAGCTCAGCAGCGAGCTCAGCAACAAGCTCAGCAGCGAGCTCAGCAACAAGCTCAGCAGCGAGCTCAGCAACAAGCTCAGCAGCGAGCTCAGCAACAAGCTCAGCAGCGAGCTCAGCAACAAGCTCAGCAGCGAGCTCAGCAACAAGCCCAGCAAAAGGCTCAACAGCAGGCTCAACAACGTGCTCAACAGCAGGCTCAACAGCAGGCTCAACAACGTGCCCAACAACGTGCCCAACAGCAGGCCCAACAGCAGGCCCAACGAGCTGCTGCTGTAAGATCTGCTCATCAAGCTGCATCTGTGCGAGCTGCCCAACAACAAGCTCAGCAACGGGCTCAACAAACTGCAGCTCAAAGAGCATATAGGCGCTAAAATGATCTCCCGGTTTGTGATAGATAACGTACTTTATCCATCAAAAACTGGGTATAATCAGGAAAAACAGAAATGAGACCCTATGAATTTCCTGGATGAGCCAAATTCGAAAAATCGAAAGTTTGTGATGGATAAGATTTTTTTACCCCTTGGATGTTCATTTTGATGCCAATTAACTTTCTGCTTGGTTGACTTATTATTACTCAGTGCATGTGAAAGGTGCTCCTGAGAAAATTGAACAAGCCAAGATAAAAAACTTAAGTAAATTTATCGATAGTTGGACGCCCGCTGTTTAGCAAGCATTTTCAAAAGCATTTATGTAAAACCATTTCAGAGAAAACGGGTAAACCCTACAAAGCTACTTCTATTAATAGAACGATGGCCACCATTCGACATGTGGGACGATGGCTACATCAACAACGCCCCTTATTAGCAGGAGATCCATTAGCGCAAGTCAAAGATCTACAAACCGATGCACCCGATTGGATTGGACTAACATCGCGTCAATTAATGAGACTCAAGTCTGCTTGTGAACAATACATTAAAAGCTGTACCCGGAAAAATCAAAACCCATTAATGGAAACAGTACTTTATTATTTGTTATTAGGTACAGGGCTTCTCAGTCATAGAATTCCTTTACCACGAGAGAGTAGGCGTACTTGGATCAATACTTAGAAAAAAGAGAGCCTAAAGAAGATGGGCCGTTGTTTAATACTCGATATGGAACACGCTTGCAAACGTTAGATGTTTATAGAATGTGCCAGCGAGTTTTAAATAGGCTTTGGCGTTTTTGCCCGAGAATGAGAAATTTGCATTTACGCCACATAAACGGAGGCATACCTTTTTAAAAAAAAAGTTACCGATAAATATGGAGTTCATTTTGGGGAATTAAGCGGCAATGTTTCAATTAAGGAAATTTTTCGTTATGCCAAGCTTAATCAGTCGGAGATGCAGGCGACGGTAGAAAGTCTTTTTGAGAGTTAAGCAGTTGGTTATAAAACAGAGAAGGTGAAATGAAATTTGCATGTAATATAAATAAAACAGATCAAGTTAACCGGACAATAATTGGGGCGGCACTTTGTATTTCAATCACCCCTCCTCAATAGCCTTAGCTATCATATGTTCCACTTCAGGAGAGCGGACTACCACAACGTTTGTACCTTTACCGTCGGATGTTAACGGTTCAATCCAAGCATCACCAAAAGAAATATCAGCAGTTCCAGCCATGGCATAATCGCAGTAATTGCATTTATTTAGCAGACGCAGCTATAGCATCGGCTGAATTACTAAAAGATAAAAGTATTCTGGAGCATCCTGATCCTTAGGTGTTGCCACAGAAACAGCTGTGTTTAAACATCTATTTGCTTGATATTACTCGCAAAATGTTATTGGCGCGGTACCAAAGACCATGAAGTGGATGTAATAGCACAGATTGGTGATCAAATAATTCCTTTAGAAGTCAAATACCTATCACAACATACGAATGCCAAAGCATTGAAAAGATTGTTAGAACTATGTAAGAAAAAAAATATTGCACATGGTTATGTAGTAACTGACGTTAGATGACTTTTGTATTATGAAAAACCTACCAGAAATTACGACAAATGTTATGCAGATACCCGCACCATTACTTTGTTACTGGTTGGGAGAATCAGAATTAAAGCAGACATTTTGCTTTAATTAGTTGATAACTTGAGCCATCAAAACATTTTTTGAACACGCAAAGGATAAGGCAAGGAATTAAAACACATTTTTAAGCGTTCAACTATACTTCATACACACGCAACCTAATGAGCTAAAATGTATAAAGAATTAATTGCTTCTATCATAAATAATCCCGCTTTGGTATCGGGTTTTATAGGGGTGATTCTAGGATTTTTTTCATCCTTACTTACGTCTATTTATGTACAGCGCTCTGTAAATAAGAGAGAGAGGCAACAACTATTGTTGTCCAAATTGGAGGAGTTGTACCTCATTACTGAAAGAATGAACTTCCAATTTTTTTCTGATTTAATTAGGGTACAAAAAAAATGGGATAGGGTGCCATTCACCAGTAATTATGATTTAGAACCATCTCCTTTAAATCTCTTTGAAATGTTACTGAATATATATTTTCAAGAATATAAGAGTACTTCAGCATCAGCTCTTAGACAGTTTTATAAATCAAGAGATGATTTCACTAAGGCAGTTAATTCTGTTTATTCAGCAGGTGTACTTGATGATTCAGAAAAGGAAAAAAAATTTATTGAATTAGGTTTATTGCTGAATCAGCTACGCAGCTCGCTTTCTAATATACAACAAGAAATTTCCTTGCTAGCAAAAAAAAATTTTTACTGACTATATAACTAGTTAATTCAGGCAGGGTTCTTCGTGCGCGGTGACATTAGTTTATTTCATCAACATCTCTCTATTTTGGGGCCAAAATGCTTGGAAAACAGAAGCATTAGTGAAACAAAAATGATTATAGTTTTAGATACCTTTAGACTGGCAACAAAGTTTTTACGAATGAAATTATAACATTGAGAATTTCATGATTATTATTAGAAAGACGATACATTTACAATTGAATCCATCTAGTAATGTAGCCAATGTTAAGGATCTGGCATATATTTGTCTATTAACATTGGAGCTACACTACGAAAGTACAAAAAATAAAGCTAAGTCCTTACCCACTTCTGATTAATTTCGAAATTTACCTTATTATTTGCATTCCTTGCGTTGGTGATAATAATTGCAAAAAACACAATAATCATTACGGCAAAAGGTATAAAGTACAAAATAAGCATTTTTTAAAACAAGCATAGAAATTTTCATTTAAATGGTTTTTTTACAGAGTCACTCCATTACCAATTCAATCTTCAGCAAATTTGCTGAATAACCGTATCATTCATTACCTCGAGCGAGCAGTTGCTCTCGTTTTTCCATTGGGTTTTCATGGTCTTCGGATTTTCCCAGACCGTTCGACCTATTTGTGTATCAATATGCAGGTAGTATTTCAGAACATCGCAAAACTATCGTAAAAGTTCCACTACAAGCATCACTTTTATCGATGTCAAACCCAGAGTAGTTGAATGTAATATTGCGGGAACGAGCCAATAATTCTAAAGTAGATACCTCCAATGCTCTGCCACAAGCAATGCTAACGACGTTGTAGCTGGGTTTACAACCAACCCGCTCAATTAGTCTCCTCATGGCGGGCAGCAAGGAGTAGGAAAGGCGAAAGTGGATGAGATTAAATAAACCTGGGTTAGGGAATCGATTAAAAATAGGCAGCATGGCATCAATAAAAAACAAAATGGATTATTATTGTACATACAATTGGCTTTAATAACAATTGAGCTTAGCTCAAGCTATTTAGGTTAGGCCACTTCCGATTAGCCATATAAGCTTGGATTGCTGCTAATTTCTGCCTTAACTGTTATTAATCAATCAAAGCCTCACTTAGCTGGACTAAGGCAGAAATCAAGTTAGACAGTGAGTTCAGAAAAATTATCAAAATAATGTCGGACTTTTTCGCCGATCTCAGGATGCTTTAGCGCATATTGGATTGTGGCTTTTACGAAACCAAATTTATCACCACAATCGTAGCGTTTCCCCTGAATTTTATAGCCAAATACTTCTTGCACATTGATGAGTTGCTTTATGGCGTCAGTGAGTTGAATCTCATCATTTTTACCCGGGGAAATGGTTTCCAAAAATGAAAAAATTTCAGGATTAAAGATATAACGGCCTACGACACCTAAAGAAGAAGGGGATTCCTCCGGGGCAGGCTTTTCAACGATTCCATTGATTTCATAGTAGGTTTCAAAGTATTGAGAGACGGAAATCACACCGTATTTATTTGAGTCTGCCAAATCAATTTTTTCAATTGCAAGTATATTTGCTTGGGTGTTTTGATAAAGTGCTGCCATTTGACCTAAACAGTTTTGCGAATTGCTCATGATCAAATCATCAGGCAAAATCACTGCAAACGGCTCATCATTAATCACATGCTTGGCGCATCGGATGGCATCGCCTAACCCTTTGGGTTCAGGTTGCCTGATAAATGTGCATCTTATAGGAGCGGGCAAAAAGTTAATGGTAGACAATAAAGAGTATTTACCCTCTGTGCTTAAACGATTTTGGAGTTCATAATTGACATCAAAATGGTCTTCGATTGCTCGTTTGGAGCTGTTGGTAATAAAAATGAGTTCTGAAAATCCTGCTTCAACGGCTTCCTCAACAGCATACTGAATAATGGGCTTATCAACGACCGGTAGCATTTCCTTAGGGTTTGCCTTTGTAGCAGGTAAAAATCGACTTCCTAAACCGGCAACCGGAAAAACAGCCTTTTTTAACTTCTTGACCATGTTTATCTTCCTTGAGAAATCAATTAAGGGCAATGTAGATAGGCATAAATGGCAACAGTAAACGGATATTACGATCTGCTGTTTTCATTACAAAAGCCGTTCATGCACCTTAAGCTAGTAGCTATTATTACATAAAAAATTAAGAAAGCGTCAATTAGCACAGAGACCATTAGGGAAATCAGTTATCCACTAGCGAGAAACCACAGTAATTTTGCAGAAGAAAACCATGTGCCCATATGAAGAGAAGTCATTTAAGCCAAATTGTCGGAAAAGTTGAAGAACTGAAATTGGCAAAACCTATGCAAAAGCATCTATTATTTAATTAGTACTCTGTTCAGTGGTTTCTTTAAGGACAAGAATAGGGAGGAATGATGACCGCTCAAACGCATGCAACCAGTGATCATGGAACGATAAAAAAATGGGCAGAAGTTCGAAATGCCAAACCCGCAAAAGTCAAAGGTGCCGGCCATAACGGCAGCGAATTACTCAGATTTGACTTCCCAGGCTACACAGGCAAGGATCTGGAGGAAATCAGTTGGAGTAAATGGTTTGATATCTTTGATGAGAATGATCTTGCTCTTATTTATCAGGAAGAAACTGCTGATGGTAAAAAAAGTAATTTTAATAAAATTGTAAGCAAGGAAACAGCCAAAAACATAAAAGGTTGATTGAAAGAATTTCATCCCATTCTATAAATTCACTGAGGTTTCACTCAAAAGAGCGTGAAACCTCCCATCTCATAACAAGCTTAAATAACTCTTGCACTAAACCCTAATATTGCAATACTCTCACTAATAAGATGATGTAATGTAAGGAAAAATACATAATTCCATTTGAAAGCTGATCTTGGAGGAATCATCAGCAAGTTTGCGTCTTTATAAAGCTGACTCAATATAACTTCTCCATAGTTTTCATGATTAAGTCTCAATTTTTGTCATATGTTAAGGATAAAGGGAATGATAAAAAATATATTAATTACAGGAGGTGCTGGATTTATAGGCTCCCATCTGGCAGATGAACTGATTGCACAAGGATACAAAGTAAGAGCCTTAGACAATTTGTCTGAGCAGGTGCACGGTCCAAACGCTAAACGCCCTGAATATTTGCATCGAGACGTGGAGCTTGTTGTCGGGGACGTTAGGGATAAGGCAGCAGTAAAAAAAGCCTTGCAAGACATTGATGCTGTGTTTCATTTTGCGGCTATGGTCGGTGTTGGGCAAAGCATGTATCAGATAAAAAATTACACCGATGTCAATAATCTTGGGACAGCTGTATTGCTCGAAGCCCTTATCGAATCCCCAGTAAAAAAATTGGTCGTCGCATCCAGTATGAGCATTTATGGAGAAGGTCTATATAAGACAGCCACAGGCCAATGCATTGAAGAGTGTGAGCGAAATCTTGAGGATTTAAAAAAGCAACGATGGGAACTGTATGATGGCGAAAAAAATCCCTTGATGCCTATAGCCACTCCCGAACACAAAAAACCCTGCCTCTCATCCGTATATGCACTGTCTAAATATGATCAGGAGCGTTTGTGCCTAATCACCGGCAAAGCTTATAACATTCCCACTACCGCCTTAAGATTTTTTAATGTGTATGGCACCAGACAGGCACTGTCCAACCCATATACCGGGGTATTAGCCATTTTTGCATCCAGGTTACTGAACGATAATGCCCCCTTAATCTTTGAAGATGGCATGCAGAAACGAGATTTTGTACATGTTAAGGATGTCGCCAGGGCTTGCAGGTTCGCTTTGGAAAAACAGGCATCCAGTGGTGAGGTGATTAATGTAGGAAGTGGTAACCAATACAGCATTTACGAAATCGCCGAAAACCTTGCGCGCGTAATGAACAAAGAAATCAAAGCTCAAGTTACGGGTAAATACAGGGTCGGAGACATCCGCCATTGCTTTGCTGATTTAACCAAAGCCAAGTTGTTATTAGAGTATGAACCTTGCATCAAGTTTGATGAAGGACTGGCTGAACTGTCCCAGTGGCTTAAAGGACAAATAGCCATTGATCATGTAAGTAAGGCTACCAGTGAGCTGGCTTCACGAGGTTTGACTGTTTAGAGAATGGAGTCCTTATGAACAATACAATTAAAAATGAAAAATATACCCTCATCACTGGTGGAGCAGGATTTATAGGCGTTAATTTAGCTGACAAACTTCTTAGTCTTGGTAGAAGGGTTGTAATTTATGACAATTTATCTCGGTCGGGGGTGGAAAAAAATTTGCAGTGGCTTAAGGATAAGCATGGAAATAAAGCCATCGCCCAGATCGCGGATATTAGGGATAAAGCGTTCCTTCAGCAGTGTGTAAATGATGCAGAACAAATTTTCCATTTTTCAGCGCAGGTGGCAGTAACCTCTTCCCTCACAGATCCAGAAAATGATTTTGAAGTGAATTTAATCGGAACCTTCAATTTATTGGAGGCCATAAGAAATTCCTCCCAAAAACCTCCCCTGATATTTACCTCCACGAACAAGGTATATGGCGATTTAAATGATTTGAACTTTATTTCTGATGAAACCAGGGTTTATCCGGAAAATAAAAGCGTTCACCGGCATGGTATTGATGAGAGCCGCCCGCTAGATTTCCATAGCCCATATGGTTGTTCAAAAGGTTCTGCTGATCAGTATGTGCTGGATTATTCAAGGTGTTATGGGCTTAAAACCGTGGTTTTTAGAATGAGCTGTATTTATGGCCCCCATCAGTTTGGCAATGAAGATCAAGGTTGGGTGGCTCATTTTCTAATCAGCGCATTGGAAAACAAACCAATCGTAATTTACGGCAACGGCAAACAGGTAAGAGACATCCTTTTTGTAGAAGATTTAGTCGAAGCATTTTTGCTGGCAGAGCAGAATATCGATAAAACGTCAGGGAAGGTGTTCAATATTGGTGGGGGGCCTAACAATACGGTAAGCCTCATTGAAATCATTAATTTAATACAGAAAGCAACAGGAAAGGAAATAGATTTTACTTTTGAAGAATCGAGAGTCGGTGATCAACAGTATTACGTCTCAAACACTTCCAGGTTTCAAATGGAAACGGGTTGGTCTCCAAAGACTTCAGTGCTGCAGGGTGTAGAGAAATTGTTATTTTGGCTGAGTAAATCAAGAAACATCAGCCTGCCAAAAAGTAAATTTTTATCAGAAGCAATGGTTGAATAAATGGAAACGTCCTTAATAGAAAAAATTAATAAAAAAACAGAGTCAAAGACCTCAATAATGAAAGCAGCAGTTATAGCCGCACCTGAGACAATAAATACGGTTATGGTTGCAATTCCTGAGCCTAAAGCAGGTGAGGTAAGAGTCAAACTCGAGGGGAGCGGGGTTTGTGCTTCAAATACTCCCGTTTGGGAAGGAAGAGATTGGTTTTCTTATCCTATCGCAGCCGGTAATCCCGGTCATGAGGGTTGGGGAGTGATAGACGCAGTAGGGCCTGGAGTAACCGGCCTCTCAGTGGGTGATCGCGTAACCTGCCTATCCTACAATGCCTATGCAGAATACGATATAGCAAAAGCCGATGAAGTCATAATTTTGCCAGATTTTTTAAGCAATAAACCATTTCCAGGCGAGGCTTTAGGTTGCGTAATGAATATCTTTAATCGCTGTGATATTCACGCTGGCCAAACAGCAGCTGTGGTTGGTACAGGCTTTTTAGGTCTTTTGCTGATTCAGTTATTAAAATCAGCCGGCGCAAACGTAATTGCCCTATCCAAACGTCCATTTTCATTGCAATCGGCAGCGGCTGCCGGGGCAGACCAAGTCATAGCGATGGACGGCCATTATGAAGTGATTGAGAAAGTGAAACAATTAACCAGCGGTAAATTTTGCGACCGGGTTATTGAAGTAACTGGCAAAGAATGGCCGTTAAATCTGAGCATTGAGCTAACTGCTGAAAGAGGAAAGCTTATTGTTGCTGGTTTTCACCAGGATGGCATGCGGCAAGTCAACATGCAGTTGCTGAACTGGCGGGGAATAGACATGATTAATGCCCATGAAAGGGATCCCAGGCAATACGTAAAAGGAATACAAAATGCCATCAAAGCCATTGAAGAAGGAAAAATGGACCCCTTTCCTCTGTTTACCCATTCTTTAAATTTGGATGAAGCAGAACAAGCATTCAGTATGCTAAGTAACAGACCCGAAGGCTTTATCAAAGCCCTGCTGGTTAATGAGGTGGCAAAATGACAGCAACAAGCCGGTCTGAAAAAAGACTTTCTCTAGGTTTTATTGGTGTAGGCTGGATTGGTCGAAGCAGAATGGAAGCGCTTATTCATCAAGCTAAGGTTGACCCTTTGGTCATCGCCGAGCCTTGCAGGCAGAATGCAGCTGAGGCACTTAAGTTAGCAGCAGGCGCCAAACTTGTGGATTCACCGGATGAAGTATACAAGCATCAACAGTTGGATGGAATTGTTATAGCCACACCAAGTGCTATGCATGCTTCCCAATCCGTGGAGGCTTTGAAAGCAGGCAAGGCGGTGTTTTGTCAAAAACCCTTGGGCAGGACGTATGAAGAAATTGAGCAAGTGATACAAGCCTCGAGAGAAGCGGACAAGTTGCTTCATGTCGATTTATCTTATCGTCATACAAAAGCCTTTCAGGCGGTTTATGAAACGGTTAGTCGTGGGGAAATCGGCAGAATTCATGGAGTGAACTTGATATTTCATAATGCCTATGGCCCTGATAAACCCTGGTTTTATGACCTTAAACAATCCGGAGGTGGTTGTATAATCGATTTGGGCGTACACCTTCTGGATATGGCCTTGTGTTGCTTGGGTTTTCCTGAAATCATCAGTTTGAACAGTAATCTTTACAGCAAAGGATTTAGGTTAAAACCTCATGAGGAAACGGTAGAGGATTTTGCCAAAGTATTTATGCTTACTGAGCATGAGACTACCATCAGCCTTGATTGCTCATGGCATTCTTCTGCAGGGCAGGATGCGATCATTGAGGTGGTCTTTTTTGGCAGCGAAGGCGGTGTGTCCTTTAAAAACGTCAATGGTTCTTTTTATGACTTTAAGGCCGAGAAATACCATGGGACCCATAGCCAAAACCTTGTTCAATCAGCAGATGACTGGAGTGGGAGGGCAGGCGTGGTGTGGGCAGAAAAACTCGCAGCTGGACAGGGTTATGATGAGGCTACTGCCAATGAGTATTTAAAAACCGCTCTGATAATTGACAGAATTTATGGAAGATAAAATTAAAATATTAATGACTGCCGATACAGTTGGAGGAGTATGGACTTATGCCTTAAGCCTTTGTAAAGGTTTACTGAATTACAATGCGGAAATCCATTTGATGACGATGGGCGGCAATCCTGACAAACAGCAATTGGAAGAGGCAAATCGATTATCCAATGTGTATTTGTACTGCAGTGATTATAAACTGGAATGGATGGATGACCCCTGGGCCGATGTGAAGCTCGCAGCCGAATGGATAAAGTCAGTATATGACAAAATCAATCCTGATATCATTCATTTTAACAACTTCGTGGATGTAAACCACAATTGGTCATGTCCTGTCATTACTGTATTTCATTCCTGTGTCCATACCTGGTGGCGGGCTGTGAAAGGAGAGGATGCACCTCCTGAATGGGAGAATTATAAGCAACTAGTTAAAAAATCCATTTCCTCATCCGATATTGTAATTGCTCCCTCAAGGGCCATATTGAATGAGGCGCAAGCTGTGTATGGAAAAATCCCCAGTTCAAAAGTAATTTATAATGGCAGTGATTTTTGGCTGTCAGAACAATCGAGAGAAAAGGAACCCTTCATCTTAACTGCGGGACGTGTATGGGATGAAGCTAAAAATATCTATGCGCTCTCGGAAATTGCTGATGAGCTTGATTGGCCTGTTTATATAGCAGGGAATAATATAAATCCATCCAATGCTAAGGTTAAGATTCCAGAAAATGTGCATTTTTTGGGACCGCTTTCTCATCAGGACTTACAGGTTTACATGCAAAGGGCAGCGATCTTTGTGATGCCCGCGCGTTATGAACCCTTCGGCCTTGCGGTACTTGAAGCGGCTCAAGCCGGCTGTGCCCTCGTTTTAGGGCAGATAAAAACGCTTGAGGAAATTTGGCAGGATACAGCTGTTTATGTGCCCCCTTATGACCCAGCAAAACTGCTTAGGACGCTAAACCATTTAATCCAAGACAAAGAATTGCGGTCAAAGCTGTCTTCCCTGACTTCGTTAAGATCAAAGAATTTTACACAAGAGAAAATGGTGCGGGAGTATCAAAGTCTCTATAAAGAGCTCCTGAGACAAAAAGAATTTAACCATATGGTATCTGCATGAAAGTAGTTATGTTTTATCATTCCCTTGTCTCCGATTGGAACCATGGGAATGCTCATTTTTTAAGAGGATTTGCTCAAGAATTAATCAATCGTGGTTATCAAGTTGAAGTGTATGAACCACAGGGGGGATGGAGTCTATCCAATCTTCTCAATGATTATGGCTCGGAAAAAATGGACGAGTTCAGAACCTATTTTCCGACCCTTGAACCGCATTTTTATGATCCCAAAAATCCGGATTACAACAGTTTGCTAAGTGGGGCTGATTTAGTCATTGTCCATGAATGGAATGAGCCTGAACTGGTTGCAACCATAGGCAAGCTCAAAAATCTATTTGGGTATAAGCTCTTGTTCCATGATACCCACCATCGCGCTGTATCAGATGAACCGAGTATGGCCAGGTATGATTTTTCAGAATACGATGGCGCATTGGTTTTTGGAAAAGTAATACAGGATATCTATCAACACAAACAATGGATTAGCAGAACCTGGGTCTGGCATGAAGCGGCAAACCACCATTTGTTTAGACCTCAATTGACCCAAGAAAAAAAAGGGGATTTGGTGTGGATAGGCAACTGGGGAGACAATGAACGCACCAAAGAGCTCATGGAATTCCTAATCAAACCCGTAAGCGAATTGAATTTGAAAGCCAAGGTATATGGGGTCCGTTACCCGCAGGAGGCTTTAGACGCGCTTGAAGAAGCAGGTATTGAATACGGTGGCTGGCTTCCCAATTATAAAGTACCGGAAGTATTTGCAGAGTACAAAGCGACCGTTCATATTCCTCGTGGTCCTTACGTAAAAAACCTCTCCGGAATACCCACCATTCGTCCTTTTGAAGCGATGTCTTGTGGGATCCCTCTCATTTGCTCACCCTGGAACGATTCAGAACAACTGTTTCATCCTGGGCAAGACTATTTAACAGTAAATAATGGACAGGAAATGAAAGACTGTCTTAAGAGATTATTAAATGATGAGCAACTGTCCCAACAATTAGCGGCTCACGCACGTCAGACTATCTTACAAAGGCATACCTGTTCCCACAGGGTTGATGAACTTGAAACCATACTAGAAGAGCTTTGAAGTGAAAATAAATAATAAATCATTAAAAATAGTATTTTTCGGATCCAGTATTGTTTCAGCGTATTGGAATGGAGCAGCCACTTACTACCGCGGTATCGTTAAGGCTTTGCATAAACTGGGTCATGAAATCACTTTCAATGAGCCTGACATCTATGACCGTCAGAAACATAGAGACATTGCTGATCCTGACTATTGCAGCGTGAAAGTGTATGAAAGTGAGGAATTTGAGATAACAAAGCTTCTCGAGGCTGCCTCAACTGCCGATGTAATCATAAAAGCCAGTGGAGTGGGTAAGCATGACGAATTTCTCGAACGGGAGTTGGTTAAGCTTAAGAATAAGAACAATCTTATCGTTTTTTGGGATGTTGATGCGCCAGCGACCTTAGACAGGATAAACAATAATCCGGCCGATCCGTTTAATCAGTTAATTCCCCAATATGACCTCATCCTCACTTATGGAGGGGGACAACCTGTTATTGATGCATATGCAAAGAAAGGGGCTAAAGCCTGTGTCCCCATTTATAATGCACTTGATACGGACAGCCATTTTCCAGTCGAAGCCAAGGAACATTTCCATGCGAGCCTTGCTTTTTTAGGCAATCGTTTGCCTGATAGGGAGGCAAGAGTGGAAGAATTTTTTCTTGCGCCGGCAAGCCAGCTTCCGGAAAAATCCTTTCTTCTTGGTGGAAGCGGTTGGGAAAATAAACCGATGTCCCCCAATGTTAATTACATAGGTCACGTTTATACCAATGATCATAATGCCTTTAATTGCACTCCTTTGGCCGTGTTAAACATTAGCAGAGACAGCATGGCGAAATACGGTTTTTCTCCTGCAACGAGAGTATTTGAAGCGGCAGGGGCCGCAGCCTGTATCATCACGGATCATTGGAAAGGTATTGAATTATTCTTTGAACCGGACACAGAGATACTGGTTGCTCATAATGGTAATGAAGTGGCCGAAATTGTGAAGAATCTCACAAAAGAACAAGCGCGTGAGATTGGTAATGCGGCTTATAAAAAAGTTTTGGAACGTCATACCTATGATAACAGGGCAAAAATATTGCAATCAGTATTTGCGAACGCGTTATTGTCTGTGGAAGAAGAGCTAACCATTTAAGGAAGACGTTTTATGAAATTTGCGGTAATAGGATTATCCATTACTTCCTCTTGGGGAAATGGCCATGCCACTACCTATAGGGCATTGCTGAAAGAAATAGCTAAGGCAGGACATGAAATTTTGTTTCTTGAGAGAGATGTCCCTTATTATGCAGCCAACAGAGATCTGCCCAATCCTGATTTTTGCTCCTTAAAGTTATACGGCTCAAATGAGGAGCTGTTTAACTTGTACGAAAAAGACATCGCTGCTGCAGATGTTGTAATTGTGGGATCTTATGTTCAGGGGGGGGTTGAGGTTGGTCAGTGGGTTAATGCAAGCGCGAATGCCGTTAAGGCCTTTTACGATATTGATACTCCTGTAACAATGGCCAAACTCCAGAGGGAAGACTATGAATACTTAACACCGGATCTGATTAGCCAGTATGATCTGTACCTGTCGTTTTCAGGTGGGCCTGTGTTAGAGCATATAGAAAGGCATTATGGTTCGCCCGCTGCCCGGCCTTTATACTGTTCAGTAGATCCAGAACATTATTTTCCCGAACGACATCCCAAAAAATGGGCAATGGGATATCTTGGCACGTTTAGTACAGATCGCCAACCGACAGTAGACCTTCTGCTTTGCAAAGCAGCACAAGCTTTAACAAATGAAACATTTATAGTTGCTGGACCACAATACCCCACGGATGTCATCTGGCCAAAGAATGTAGAGCGTGTGGAGCATTTGCCAGCTACTCAACATAGAGAGTTTTATAACAGCCAAAAATTTACCCTAAATGTTACTCGGGCCGATATGATAAAGTTCGGCTACTCTCCCAGCGTGAGGCTTTTTGAAGCTGCAGCTTGCGGAGTACCCATTATTTCAGATTTCTGGGAAGGCCTTACTGCATTGTTCGAAGAAGGGGCTGAAATACTCATTGCAAAATCTACAGAAGATGTAATAAGGCATTTAGAATGTCTTACTGAAGTAGAACGAATGCAAATTGCTGAAAATGCAAGAAAGAAAGTACTAAAGAATCACACTGCTAAAACCCGTGCATACGAGCTACTAGGTTATATTGAAGAAGTTAGGGATCAAAATAATACGAGAGAAAGGAAGCGGAGACATGATAGTAGAGCAGGAAATAAAAAAGCTGGAACCGTGGTTTCATAATATCCATTTACCAGATGGCAATCAGACAGCGCCGGATCATTTTTTAGGAGATTTCCCTTCATTTAAATGGCAAAAAATTCAACACTCCATTCCCCAGGACTTGACGGGGTGGCGTGTTCTGGACATTGGCTGTAATGCCGGGTTTTATTCCGTTGAGTTGGCTAAAAGGGGTGCTGACGTTGTCGCTATAGATCTGGATCCCCACTACTTAAGGCAGGCGCATTGGGTAGCTTCTCAGTTTGGTCTTGAAGACAAGATTACCTTTAAATGCATGCAAGTTTATGATTTGGCCCATACGGATGATGAGTTTGATTTGGTTTGGTTCATGGGGGTATTTTACCACTTGCGCTACCCGCTTTTGGCTTTGGATATAATCACTCAAAAAGTTAAAAACATAATGGTTTTCCAGACCCTCTCGGTTCCAGGTACAGAAGAAATGCAGATTCCTGATGACATTGGACTTGAAGAGCGGGAAATACTTAAAAATCCGGCTTTTCCTTTCATGGCTTTTATTGAGAAGCGTTTGGTAGGGGATCCGACCAACTGGTGGGTACCAAACCATCAATGTGTGCTGTCAATGCTGGCTAATTGCGGATTTGACGTGGCTGGAATGCCTGAGAAAGAAACCTACATTGCAGTGAAGAAAAAAGATTTTAAACCGGATTTTGCTACATGGAACCTTTCTGAGTATTTATCTGCCATAGGAAAGGAGTGGAAAGACACTATTGATAGTAAAGTAAAAAATTAATATTTTTTAGTAAATCGGACATTTGTTTATTGTAGTAAGTTTGAAATATTGAATTAACTCTACTTTTATGAGGCAGGAGCCATGAAAAAAATATTAATAACAGGAGCGGCAGGATTTTTAGGTTCGCATCTATGCGATCGTTTCATAAAAGAAGATTATTATGTTATCGGAATGGATAATCTGATAACTGGAAATCTTAAAAACCTGGAGCATCTTTTCCCATTAAAAAATTTCGTTTTTTACCATCACGATGTAACTAAATTTATAAATATACCTGAACATCTCGATTACATTCTGCATTTTGCTTCACCCGCTAGCCCAATTGACTATTTAAAAATTCCGATACAAACATTAAAAGTTGGCTCTTTAGGAGCTCACAACCTTTTGGGACTTGCCCGAGCAAAAAAAGCCAAGATACTCATTGCTTCGACTTCAGAAGTCTATGGAGATCCTTTTGTTCATCCTCAAAATGAGGATTACTACGGAAACGTCAATACAATCGGGCCCAGGGGAGTATACGATGAGGCGAAAAGGTTCCAGGAAGCCATCACAATGGCCTATCATACCTTTCATGGAGTAGAAACCCGAATTGCCAGGATATTTAATACCTATGGTCCAAGAATGAGGTTAAATGACGGTCGAGTCATTCCCACCTTTATGGGGCAAGCCTTAAGAGGGGAGGACCTCACTGTATTCGGTAATGGGTTGCAAACGCGTTCATTTTGCTATGTCGATGATTTAATCGAAGGAATATATCGGCTGCTACACTCGGATTATCATTACCCCATTAATTTAGGTAATCCGGATGAAATCACTATTAAAGATTTTGCTGAAGAAATAATCAAGCTGACAGGCACCAAACAAAAAATTATCTATAAACCACTTCCTGCCAATGATCCTCTCCAACGGAAACCAGACATCAGTAGAGCTAAAGCACTACTAGGCTGGGAGCCCAAAGTGGACCGTCACAGGGGCATGGAAATCACCTTTAATTATTTTAAGTCACTTAATAAGAAAGAATTGCTCGAAGAAGAACATAAGAACTTTGAAGAGTACATTCACTAGGCATCAGGAATAATCCAGATTTTCAGAGGGTTATCCACAGAACTACATAGAAGGACAGAGAGATGAATATTTCAGTATATGGGGCAGGGTATGTAGGTTTAGTCAGCGCAGCTTGTCTTGCTTCCCTTGGCCACGAAGTTGTCTGTGCTGATATTGATGCTGAAAAAATCGCATTATTACAGCAAGGTGGATGTCCTTTGCATGAAAAAGATCTGAAGGAATTGCTTGATGAAGGCCGTGAGAAAAAGAACTTGCAGTTTACCAAGGATCTATCTTTTGCCATTGCAAACAGTGATCTTCATTTTATAGCTACAGGGACCCCCTCCAGCCCGGACGGTTCAGCGGATTTATCGCAGGTATTTTCTGTGTGTGAAAAAATTGCCAGGGAAATAAACAGGGATGCGGTTCTCCTAATTAAATCTACCGTTCCCGTTGGGACAGGTGATGAGGTGTTTTCTTTTACGAAGGAAATTTTATTAAGAGAAAATAAGAGTTGCACAATTGATGTGGTTTCCAATCCTGAGTTTTTGCGTGAGGGAAATGCAGTATCTGATTTTTTAAACGCTGAGCGCATTGTTGCGGGTGGAAGTGAGGCGGCTTTAAGAGCAGTTCAGCGGCTTTATCAGCCACTTTTGGATAAAGGTATTCCCTTCCTGCGCATGAATCGCCGATCCTCGGAGTTGACCAAGTATGCAGCTAACACCATGCTCGCTTGCAAAATCAGTTTTATGAATCAATTGAGTCGAATAGCTGAAGCTGCCGGTGCAAATATTGACGATATTCGTTTAGGCATGGGTTACGATAAGCGAATTGGAACGGAATTTCTATTTCCAGGGGTGGGCTATGGCGGCTCCTGCTTTCCAAAAGACGTTCGTGCGCTCTGCGCTACAGCAAAGACCTTTCATGTGAATACAAACCTGATTGAGGCCATAGAAGCAGTTAATATCATGCAAAAAAATTGGGTCTATGAGACTTTGGAGACTTTATTCAAAGGCCAGTTTAAAGGGCGGACTATTGGCATTTGGGGTCTGGCATTCAAACCTGAAACGGATGATTTAAGAGAAGCAAGCAGCCTTAATTTAATTCAATCACTGCTCAAAGTTAATGCACGAATGAAGCTGTATGATCCGGCTGCCATGCAGAATGCCCAAAAAGTATTAAGTGGGGAAAAATTGATTCAATACTGCGAATCAGCCAGCCTTGCTGCCACCGATGTCGATGCTTTGGTCATCATGACTGAATGGTCTGAGTTCAAACAGTATTCTCTTCAAAAGCTTAGTCTGCAATTGAAGAATGCACCGCTCGTGGATGGGCGAAATTGCTATTCTCTGGAGTCTATTAAACATGCAGATATTGCTTGCTATGTTTCAGTTGGAAGGCCTGGAGTAAAGAATAGTGTTTGCAGCGAGAATAAAAGTTATGAGAAGGAATCAGCATAATCCCTTCAATTCCATCTTGTGACCTCAATTGGATTGGGGTCATAGCTGCTTAAACGTCGTATTCGTGATTAAGGATTGGTGATGCAGTTATGAAAATTGGAGTTCTTACATTTCACAAATGCATCAATTATGGCAGTTACTGGCAGGCAAAATGTTTGGCTGAAGGACTTCGGGCTCGTGGACATGATGTTTTGATATTGGATCATGACGCAACCACTATAAACCTGGCGGAATGGAAATGCGCCTATCGCCCGACACTTCCCACCCCTGTGGATCAATCTGACTATCCGCTGTACCGGGAGAAAATAAAGCAATTCTTTCGTGCTTTTGAATTGCTGCCTCTTTCACCAAAATTCAATATCAATCAGCCTCAAGGGATGGGGGATTATGATTTAGTGGTGGTAGGTAGCGATGAGGTCTGGAATTTGTCGCATCCATGGTATGGCAAGCTTCCGATTTTTTTTGGAGAAGGGATAGCTGCTAAGCGACTAATATCCTATGCAGCAAGTTTCGGTAATTATAGTGCCTGGAATGGATTGGACCCTTATTGGATAGAAAAATTTAAACAGTTCGACAGCCTCTCCGTACGTGATGAGAATGCTCAGGCTATCCTTAAGAACACGTTGGGTTTCATGCCTGAGATCGTACTTGATCCCTGTCTGCAATTTCCCACAAAGATAGAAGAGCGCAGTTACGAACGCCTCCAAGAACCTTATATAGCCTTATATGGACATAATTTCTCACCTCACTTTGTAACTGAGATGTGCAAATGGTCTAGGCGAAAAAATCTGCCAATCATCAGTATTGGATACCGTAATGATTGGGCTGACAAGCAGTGGATCTCAGCCGGTCCCTATGAATTTGCTTATTTTATGGGTAGAGCAGAAGCCATAATCACTAATTTTTTTCATGGATGTGTTTTTGCCTTAAAAAATCAAAAGCCTTTTATTTGCGAAGTATCGCCTTATCGCAGTACTAAGTTGCTGTGTTTACTGGATATCTTGAGTGGAAAACATCACATTGCCAACAGCGAGACAACAACGGCAACATTTGAAAGAGTACTAAGTGAGCCTTTAGAGGAAAAAATCATTAATAAAATTGAACAGCTTAGTGAGATTTCCAATGCTTTTATTGACCGTGCACTGCAGTGATAATGGACATGAATGAGCGGCTAAGCCCAAAAGAAATGGTGAAAAACGGACTTTGCATAGGCTGCGGTAGTTGTGTCAGCCTGGCCAAAACGGATAAGGCAAACATGAAGTTTGATCCCTACGGCCAACTACTGCCAAATGGCTCTAAGGGATGGATGCAATCCAGATCGGAGTTGTTGGCTAAAATATGCCCTTTCTCCCCGTCTGCTCAAAACGAAAATGAACTGGCGGAAAGATGCTTTCCTGAAACAGGAAGAGATTGCGAAGCTTTAGGTCATTACCAAACCGCATACGTCGGCTATGCGGCCGAAGAAGAATTTCGTCTGCAAGGCAGTTCAGGTGGGATGGTAAGTTGGGTCGCTAGTGAGTTGATGCGACAAGGTCATATTGATGGTCTGGCGCATGTGATAGCGTCTGGAGATCCTCAAAAACAGGAAAGGTATTTTTCCTACAGAATTTCACGAAGCGAAAAAGAAATTAGGGAAGGGGCAAAGTCAAGGTATTATCCTGTTGAGCTTTCCGAAGTGCTAAAAATAATAGCTGCTGAGGAGGGGCGGTATGCAGTGGTTGGAATTCCGTGCTTTATCAAGGCTATACAGTTACTTAGACAAGAAATCCCTCTGTTCCGAAAGAGAATAAAATATACCCTTGGTCTTTTTTGTGGCCATATGAAAAGTGCAAAATTCATTGAGAGTTTTGCTTGGCAATTAAATGTTCCAGTGAATGAAATACAGAAGGTGGAATTCCGCCATAAAGACCCAAATCGTCCAGCCAATTGGTACAATGCAAGGCTTACGCTTAAGAATGGCACAAGTGTCAACAGGGACTGGTGGCATCTTGTAGATGGTGATTGGGGGGCGGGTTTTTTTATGAATTCCGCTTGCAATTACTGCGATGATGTTATGGCTGAAACTGCTGATATTTCTTTTGGTGATGCTTGGATTGAACCGTTTACATCCGACGGTAAAGGTACAAACGTTGTGGTAGTCCGCTCTCCTGAAGTGGAACATATGATAGCTAAGGCTATTGAGGAGAGGCGATTGAAATTGGACCCAGTGAACAACGGGTTTGTAAAAGAAACGCAAGCTGCTGGTTTAAGGCAAAGACGTGAAGGTTTGGCTTATCGATTGGCGCGACATCGCATGAAAATCATACCGCGCAAGCGAGTAAAGCCAGACGCAAAATCACTTACTACAAGGCGCAAGCTGATTTATCGCATGCGCTACTCAATATCGATCTGGAGCCATAGAATGTTTTGGTTGTCGAAAAAGATTAATTTGCCGAAATTATACATCTACTGGGCCCGAGCGGTAGGGTCAATTTACCAAGGGTTAACCTATCAAAGGGGTAAAATAGGTGAGTTCATGAAGTGGTTAGGCTTGGATTAAAGCTTTAAAAAGTAAGGATTTAGCCTTTTGCAATACTTGAAAACCCTGGGCTGCTAAATTTGATCATTTTAGAAAATAAATATAAATTAGACCCTCCAACTAAACCGAATTACTTTTCTAAAGGATCTGCATCGGTACTACAAAGGATAGATTATGATTGAAGCGGTTAAATTCTGGAACGAGGCAAATAACAAATCACACTGGGATTTTGAAATTGATTCCGACTGGAGCATATATTCCGAAATGGTGAAATTGGCGGCAGCAGCCGTTAAATCCGAGAATCCTGATGTAACAAGGGTTTTGGGTGGCATTTCTCCAATCGATCCTTTTTTCATTCAAAGACTGAAAAGCAATGGAGTGTTGGATAACTTAAATGCCGTGGCCGTACATGGTTTTCCGCTTGATTGGAACAATTGGCAGATTCACCAATGGAGAGAAAAAATAGCGGAAATAGAGGCTGTGACTGATTTACCTGTATGGGTAACGGAAGTAGGCGTTTCTACTTTCGGAGCAGAAGAAGTACAAGAGTTCGGATTAGTTCGCACTGCTGAATTGCTGCTCGGCCGAGTTGACAGGATACATTGGTACAGTTTGTATGATCTGCCTAAAGCCTGGTCAGCTACCACCCGGCACAAGGAAGCAGAAGGGTCTTCCTATTACCGGCATTTTTACATGGGCTTATTGAGGGAAGATGGCGAGCCCAAACTGGCCTTAAGAAAATTTGCAGACTATACCCCTGAACTGGGGATTTGCCAGTGGTTTCATTATGAAGACCATCGCCTTGAAGATGCAGTAAAGTGGTTAAAACGATTAGGCGTTAGACATTTACGGACTGGATTAAGCTGGGCGGACTATCTTAGGCCAGGGGGAGAGAAATGGCTCGACAGAATGATGAAAACCCTGGAAGACTTTGAACTTACTGTAACATTCTGTTTTACACCCGAATCCAAAGCGATTCAACCGCATCACACAAGCCCTCCGCAAAGGATTGAGGAATTTGCTGAATTCTGTGTGCAAATGATGCGACGGTATGCAAATTAATTGCAAAACTTGGATATCCAGGCTTTAACAAGGTATAGAAAAAAATGCAGGGACATTTGTACGCAGCCAGGCAGGAGGCAAAATGACAAATTTTCTTCTAATACGGCATGCCACGAATGATACCGTAGGGAAACTGTTGGCCGGTAGAATGAAAGGTGTTACTCTGAATGGTGAGGGGCGCCTTCAGGCTGACCATCTGTCTATCCGCCTTGCGGGGCTTCCCATTACTGCCATATACAGCAGTCCTCTTGAGAGGGCTATTGAAACTGCAGAGCCGATTGCTCGAAGATTTAATTTGCAAATAGAAATCCGTGAGGAATTTACTGATATTGAGTTTGGCAATTGGACGAACTGTAAAATCAGTGACATTGAAGAATCCGAAAAATTTCGACAGTTCAACACGTTTAGAAGTTTCTGCCGTATTCCTGGGGGAGAAACAATGCTCGAAGCACAACAGCGAATGATCACAGGAATAGAGAAATTGCACGATAAACATCCAAATGAAACGATTGCAATCGTAAGTCATGCGGATTTAATCAAATCGGCAGTGGCCTATTATGCAGGGATTCATCTGGATATGTTTCAACGCATTGAGATAAGTCCAGCTTCAGTCAGCATGATTGGTATCAATGAACATTCAGCACGTATTTTTTGGCTTAATGATTCGGGAGAATTAAAAACAGAAAGGATGTGAAATGATGATTAAGGAAAATAAGGTAAAGCAGATAGAAAAGCCGGAAGGAAAACTTGCTGTATTGATTCCTGGCTTGGGAGCAGTTGCAACCACTCTGATTGCAGGTGTTGAGGCGATTAAAAAGAAGATGGGTTTGCCAATTGGTTCATTAACACAGATGGGAACCATCAGGCTTGGGAAAAGGACTGACAGCAAGCATCCATTGATCAAAGAGTTTGTCCCGCTTGCCGAGCTCAATGATTTAGTCTTTGGCGGATGGGATATCCGCGATGATGATGTGTATGAAACGGCGCTGAAAGCAGGGGTACTTGAGCGCAACCTACTTGAATCCCTAAAAGATGAGTTGAAAGCGGTGCGGCCTATGAAAGCTGTGTTCAACCGTTCTTATGTGCCTAACCTTGAAGGAAATCACATCAAGGAAGCGTCGAATTATTATGAACTTGCAGAGCAGTTGATCAATGATATTGAACAATTCCGCCTGGCCAATGCTTGTTCACGCGTCGTGGTAATATGGTGTGCATCAACTGAGAAATACATTGAAGCGTCTGAAGTCCATGCCACAATTGAAAATTTTGAGAATGGTTTAAAGAATAATCATCCCTTAATCAGCCCATCAATGATCTATGCTTATGCAGCCATTAAATCGGCTGTTCCTTTTATGAATGGCGCTCCCAATTTATGCTGTGACATCCCTGCCTTAATTGAACTGGCAAAACAAACGTCAACACCCATTGGCGGCAAGGATTTTAAAACAGGGCAAACGCTGATGAAAACCATACTCGCGCCGGGTTTACAGGCCAGGGCCTTGGGAATAAAGGGCTGGTTTTCTTCAAACATATTGGGCAATACTGACGGCTTTGTCCTTGATCATCCCGACAATTTCAAGACCAAAGAAGTTTCAAAATTAAATGTACTCGAGGAAATATTGCAGCCGGAGCTGAATCCTGAGTTATACAGCAATATGTACCATAAAGTTAGCATCAACTATTATCCTCCACACGGAGATAACAAGGAGAGCTGGGACAATATTGACATCTTTGGCTGGTTAAATTATTCCATGCAGATTAAGATTAATTTTCTTTGCAGAGATTCCATACTTGCCGCACCTGTGGTCCTTGATTTGGCATTGTTCATTGATTTGGCAAAACGGGCAGGGATGTCAGGAATACAGGAATGGCTGTCCTTTTATTTTAAATCGCCTCAGTGTGCCGAAGGCCTTAGCCCTGTTCATGATGTATTCAAGCAGCTTATTAAGTTGGAAAATACACTCCGTCATATGATGAGTGAAGATTTAATCACCCATTTGGGCTTGGATTATTATGGTTTAAGTCAGGATAAAGTATCTGATGTAACCTGCGAGTAAGCTTATTGTAGAATTGGATGAGGGTATTTGTGACTGGTGGTGAATTAATAAATTCTCTTAAGAAGCCAGGCTTTGCAGTCTGACTTCTTAAAATTTTAAAAATCCCAGATGAACCTATCCAAACTAAGCCAAACGTATTTTGCTTAGCATACCTGAGTGAATAAAATGATTGAAACGAATCCACACACTTATGAATTAAAAAAATGGTTAATAGAATCCTGTTCAGATGAGCCACCAAAGAATAGAACATTTGAAATAGATGGGAAAAAAGTAGAATTTGATCCCGTGCGAGCAGCTTTTATTATTGCGGGTACTAATAAAGTATATTTTCAGAAAGAGGTGATTCAAGCGCTCCATGATGAGCAAAATTTAAATAATTTGGTTCATGACATGCTGGCGTAATCAGATAATCGTGTTTCGCTCTTACGGTGGTATATACAACTACTATTCCATCGCGCCCAGCTCGATTTAATCCCCAAAAAATTTGCGTCATGCAAAAGAACCACTGCCCCTGACTTGCCAGTATTTGGGCAAGCACATCAAGCATAAGAAAACTCGACAAAATAAAAACACTCTCAAGGGCATCGCTTCTGTTTCCAAAAATAATTATTCTGCCGTGGATTAACGTGAGTTTATTGATGCGGAGATTTCTAATAGCTTATCTTGATTCGAAGATATTCGGCCAAAACCCGACCTACATGCTTTAGCTTCTAAGAAGTATTTTATTGTCTATAATTTATGCAACTACAAAAACGTAGACCATGGAGGGTTTATGTTTAGGTTAAGAGAGCGAACTTTAAATGCTTATGTAACGCAAGCACGGACAATTACTGTAATCAAAGGTAATTCAGGAGTGCTTTATCCCTTTTACAATTCTTCAGGTTTTAATAGTAAAAGCCTTGGCACCTGGTTCCCCTGGATGGGTTATTTGAGCTACCCGAATGATGACCCAAGCACTCATGAAGTGTATATGGTGAAACCGGTCACTAAAACCGTTTCGGAAGAGACCGCAGAAATCATCAAGAAACACCTTAAGGAAAACGCCGATAATTTTATTTCGCGTATGGGTAATGATGAGGCGGTTGCGATTTCCTGCTCTTTAGGCGGTGGTGAGTGGGATAAATTTCCAAAAATGCGTGAAGAAATTATGGAGGCTAAGGCCACGAGTAAGTTTATCAAGCCGGTGAGCAATATCATTTTTAGAGAGAGCTTCATTGAAGATCTAACTGAGACGGAAAAAAATACGGTTATTGATTTTTCAGGTATCGCTTGTAATGGTCCTGTTAAAAACAGTCATGCGAAAATGGCCTCGCATATGGAAGCAATTATTAACGAGGAATCCGAACGCTATGTTTCAAATTATTCCATCCAACAAAAGAAAGATTTTCCCAGCACCGATGAGGTCAATGAACGGGTTCAGCAGCTTACCCACGCTCGTGAATTAAGGGAGCGATATGTAGGCTCTGTCACACACATGGTCCAACAGGAGAAATGGAAGGAGAAGGCCGAAAGCAATTTGGATAAAGGGCAGATGGCCAATAAATCGCCAGAAGGCGAAAATTCCATAAAACCAAGATGACCGTCTCGTTTTGCATATATTTCTACAAAAATGTAGGTCAAGCGCAAGTTGTCCTTACTCTCAAAATAAACAATCAAAGAGTATAGGTCGGCCTTGCGCAAGATCACAAAGGCAAGAATCTTAAAAAGGGTATTTCGTTTAAGTGGTTTGAATAGCTTTGCCAATAGGTTAACTTATTGGATGTAGATGAATTATTCAATTGCCAGATTCACCGTAAAAAGTTGGCTGCACATGCAGGCGAGCTCGTCGATATTGAATTGGGTTGGATCATAATTTCCTTTTAAATATTTGTTACCAGCGTCTTTGTATTATTCAAGAGATTGTCGGGCCAAGCCCGACCTACCTTACTTGAATTATTTTGTAACCAATAGTGAATAAACAATGAAGCACTAGTAATGAACAGGTAGTTACATAGAAAGTTTCAATATTCCCCACTTATGGAATGACTATGTACCGAGGAAGAAATTGCCCAATTGAGACTAGTACTGTGATGATAAATGAAAAAATTATTGTATATGTTTTATGATTTTTTATTAAAAGAGCTATTGTTGAGAAACATATAGAAAATAACAAACCATACAGAGTAATGAAATAAATAACCAGCAACCACCATCCTTTTGCATCACTATTATTATATGAAAATACTAACGAGAGGAGGCACGCAAACAAGAAGCTAAAATTTAGCACAAATAAATCGCGTGCAAAAATTTTGGATTTTTCTAGATTATGTTCAGGTTGATTAATAAGAGAGGCTAATTTTTCAGAGTAGTAAACTGCAATAATAATCAAAGGCAAGGTTTGGATAACGCCTACAAAGGAAATATTGGTTGTATGATAATGCATTGCAAATATTGCACAAATAAATGCGATAAGAATAGACCAAGAATATCCGTTTAAGCTGTTAAACTTATTTTTTTTTGACGCAGCCATTTATTAATCTATGAATTGCGACGCACTGTTCCCTTCCGAGTGAGCATCTAAAAAATAGTGAGGCTAACATTTTTAAATAAAGTAAGAATACTGCACTTTTACAGTAAAACTAGAAAAAAACTAGGGTTAAAACGGTTAAATTTTTATTTTTCTTTCTTGGCTGTTAAGCAATGTCACTTAACACGTTGATCTTAATGGTGGCCAGAGGCAGAATCGAACTGCCGACACGAGGATTTTCAGTCCTCTGCTCTACCGACTGAGCTATCTGGCCGAAGAGGTTGCTATTAAACTCCGAGAATGCTTTTGAGTCAAGTGTCGTTTCAATTTTTTTATTAAAAAAATAAGATAATTATTGTGTCTGAGCAACTACTTATCTAGACGGTTTACTTTTGCTCTAATTGAAAGCATTAATTCTTGGATGGGGTTTTAAATTTTTGATAGGCGAGCGCGATTTCGGCACCTAAGCGGGCATTATTTTTAATAAGTTCCATATTCGCTTTAAGACTTTGGCCTGCAGTTAATTCGGCAATGCGTTGCAATAAAAAAGGGGTTATGGCTTTTCCTTGGATGCGATTGGCTTCGGCTTGGGCTTGGTTAATCGCAGGAAGAATTTTTTCATGGGGGATTTCTGCTTCTTTGGGAATTGGATTGGCAATGACGATGCCATTGTGCAATTTCAATTGCCGTTGGTAAGCCATAAGCTTGGCGATTTCATGCGCTTCATCGAGCCGGTGAAGTAGGGGAATGCCGCTTGAGTGGCTGTAAAAGGCTGGAAATTCATCGCTGCGGTAACCAATGACCGGTACTCCATGGGTTTCCAGCATTTCCAATGTTTTGGGTAAATCCAAAATGGATTTGGCGCCTGAGCAAACGACCGTAATTGGCGTAGAGGCAAGCTCAATGAGATCTGCGGAAATGTCAAAACTTTCCTCAACCCTCTGATGCACACCACCAATGCCGCCAGTGGCAAAAAGGGGCAAGCCGGCAAGATGAGCACAATACATGGTGGCTGCAACCGTCGTGCTGGCCGAGAGCTCCCGACTCAACACATAGGCTAAATCCCTGCGAGACGCCTTGATGATGTCTTTGCTGGTGGCTAAGTGCTTCATAATCTCGTCATCAATACCAATATGGATTTTTCCTTGATGAAGAGCTATCGTTGCAGGAGTGACTCCTTTATCCCGAATAATTTGCTCAACCATTTTTGCTGTCTTCAAATTATCCGGATAAGGCATGCCATGGGAAATAATAGTAGATTCGAGGGCTAATAAGGGACGGCCATGATCAATGGCTTTTCGCACCTCTGCATTATAATTAAGCAAATCCTGCCGCATACGTTCCCTTAACTATTCTTTTGGTACAAAGCCCGCTGGAGTGGTTGAACCCTCGCCAAAAAAATATTTACTCATTTCCTCTTTTAAAAACTCTCGTGCCTTGGGGTCAATAAGACTTAAGCGGTACTCGTTAATAAGCATGGTTTGATGAGTCAACCACATTTTCCAGGCTTGTTTTGAGACTTGATTATAGATTTTTTCACCGAGAGGTCCTGGAAAGGGTGCTGCTTCCAAACCTTCCGCTTCTTGCTGCAATTTAACGCAAAAAATGGTTCTCATACATCTTACCTGAGCTTATTAATAATCGCCCATTATGCTCTAATCTTAAATCAGCAGCAACGCATTCCCGCTAATCTGCACGACATTTTGATTGAGCTATCATAATGTGTTGCGATAGCAATATTTCCTGCTCATTGGATAGTCCTTCAAACTGGACGGCGGTTCGGTAATGGTTTTCATTATGGAATTGACTGTAAACTACCACCGCATCCACAATAACCGGCAGCATCTTGGGCTTAGTGTAAATAAGGATTTTCATGTGTGAGCGTTCTTTCACCCGCTCTTTGGTTTTAAATGACATGCCACCCAGGCTGATATTAACTTTTCGCAATTGAATTTTATCACCGATCATCAAATGCCTTGCCAGATGCTCAATTTTTGCATTCAATAAGTTTAGGTAATGGGCAATGGCTGGATCTTTTAAGGCCAGGGATTGCGTCAACTCAGACAATTCGTAATCAAGGCTCTGAAAGTATTGCGTCGTTTCCAAATATTGTTTGCCACTTTGCCCGAGTAATTCCTCAGTGAGAGATTTGTCGGAAAATATCTCTTCACCTTCGATTAATCGGTATTCAAAATAAATTTGATCCTCAATGCGGAAATGCTGGCGTCTTTCGTGTACTGGCATGATCACTCCATAAAGTCCATTTATAGGAATTCGAAGGGAATTGTTCCTTTCTATTCATAATATAGACAGTATTTTTTATTATTGAAAAAAAATGAGCGAATTAGCGTGATGAAGCCATTAAGGCTCGCCATCGGAGAATAAAGGCTGAGACCATATCCTGCACTGTTCCTCAACGACTTTGGGCAGACGGCCCAAACGCTTAAAAGACTGCCTTAACAAGTCCGTATCACTCATTCTGTCATGCACTCTTTTTTTAATTTGTTCTATTTCTGTCTCACTGCCAAAGTGCTTCGTGTAGGGGGCAATTAACTCTATGGTTTTGAGAATATCCTCAGCCAACAAGGTTTCCTTAAGTGTGGAAGGGTCGATAAACTGGCCATTTAAACCATAGCGGCTCGCATGGAAGCGATTGTGCGTGTAAAGGTAATATAAATTCTTATCAATGGTTAGGGGTTTTTCTTTCAACAAATAAAAGGCGAGGCTTTGAACGTAGGCTGCCAAATTGATGGCTGTGCACATGGACAATGGGGTGTCGAAAACCCGGATTTCAACGGTTCCATATTCGGGTTTTGGACGAACATCCCAGTAAAAATCTTTCATGCTGACAATGATGCCCATCTTGCGCATAAAATAGTAATATTCTGAGAATTCTGTCCAATTTAATAGAAAAGGGATATGGCCGCTTTGCGGAAAAGAACTGAATACGTTGGATCGTGAAGAGGCGTAGCCTGTATCAATTCCTTGATAAAAGGGAGAGGATGCGGAGAGGGCGATAAAGTGTGGTACATACCTTCCGAGGGCATGCGTTAAGTACAAGGCTTCTTCCGAGTTAGGGCAACCAAAATGAATGTGTTGGCCAAACACGGTAGAGCGTTTCGATAAGTAGCGAAACTTGCTTGAAATGCGTTTATAACGAGGGGTTGGAAATATTTTTTGCCGCATCCAGCGGACGTAGGGATGAGTCCCTCCTCCACAAATGCTGACTCCTAATTTTTCGGCCAAATGCAGTAAAAAAGAATGGATGGAAGCCAATTCTTCACGCAAGGTAGTGGTTGACTGATGAATGGATGAGTTAATCTCTATCATGCTCTGCGTGATCTCAGGCTTGATGATAGCCTCATAAGGCTCAGCCTTTAAACTTCGAATAAAGTCCTTGGAGCGTGAAATTAAATAGGAAGTGTTTGGATCGATGAGCTGTAGCTCAAGCTCCACACCAATTGAACCCGTTTTGGATTTTTTGAATGGTAGTTTCTTCATCCTAGTCTGGCACCAATTACCATGAATGTCCCTGCAGTTAAGTATAACTGATGTGGCAACAAATTTTGGGATAACCAATAACGAGATTAGCGCATTATTTTAGTGGCTAACCAAAAAATCGTTAAATGGGTGGGGTAGTAAACGTAGAAGAAATAAGGAATTCGAGCTATTTTAAAGTCAATTTGAGTGGCTAAAAAAATTAAAGGTAAACTGACAAGCGCCCAATGATTGCCATTTAAATAATCCAGTAAACCGTAGGAAACTAAGAAAGCGGCTAAACTTAATGGCGTTGAGTTTTTGCAAAAAAACCAGGCTGCTATGCAAAATAGGATGCCAATCCAGCTGTACTCTACAAAAATTCCAGCCACAAAAGCAACCAAACTCCCCAGAAAGAGATACAGGATTCCACCCATTTCGCAGCAGTAAAAGAAAAAAGCAGCCGCAAACAACATGAACATGATGTTTAAAGGCCAGAGATGCTGTAAGTGACGCATGGCCATGTAGGCGGGGGTGGCTAGGATACCGAATGCAATCAATCGCTTGAACGATTTATAGTAAGCTTGACGTTCCAGCGTTCCTGGCCTGGAAAGGTTGTAGGCAAAAATAAAGGCAAAAATAGGCATGGCCAGGCGGCCAACATCGTAAGCTCCCTCGACGCTGCCATTAAAAAAGAACCGGTTGAAATGATCAATGGTCATGGACGCAACAGCTATCCATTTCAGCGCCTCAATGGAGCCGCTTTTTATGTTTATAGAAAACAGTGCGTTTAAATGTTTGGTGTTGGCAGAGCTTGTCAAACTAAGAGTCCTTTAGCAATTAACAAGATTATCATACTGTCTAATGATGCAACTACAAAGAGATTTTGAATACTTGGCGTTTATTTTGCTTATTAATCAAGTTATTAAAATACCGAACCGCTCTAACCTGAGGTTTTTGGATCATTCTATCCACAGAATCTGTGGATAACTTTGTGTATTGCCTGGAGATTGTGAGATAATAACTTGCTTTAGGTGAAAGTTATATCGTGTCAGACCAAATTTCACTAGAATACTAACTTTACTAATTAGACTGACTATGTTTAAACCACTTCCCTTATTTATAGGTCTTCGCTACACACGCGCCAAAAAGCGTAATCACTTCGTTTCCTTTATCTCTTTGAGTTCCATGCTGGGGATCGGGTTGGGCGTTATGGTGTTAATTACCGTATTGTCGGTGATGAACGGGTTTGACGAGGAAATTCATAAGCGTTTTTTTGGCATGGCCCCTGAAATTACCGTAAGCGGTAGAGATGGGCGAATTAATGACTGGCCAAACCTTGAGAATCAATTAAGAACCACCCCTGGGGTCACAGCGATAGCTCCTTACGTCGGAGGCCAAGGGTTGTTGACTCGTGATGGGCAAGTTTTACCGGTGGTACTAACAGGGGTTGATCCAGTTCAGGAGCAGTCTGTTACCCATTTGCAAGACAAACTTCTGGCTGGAAATCTGACGTCTCTTAAAGACTTCGGAATTATTTTAGGGCGAGGATTGGCGGAAAGTTTAGGGGTGTTCGTCGGCGATAAAGTCACCATCATGGTTCCTCAGGCCAGCATTACGCCGGCCGGAATGATTCCCCGTTTTAAACGATTCACAGTCGTTGGTGTGTTCTCAGCCGGTAAAGGATTTAATTTTGACACCAAGATGGCATTCATCAATCTCAACGATGCGCAGAAATTGATGCAGTTGGGGAATGGCGTCACCGGTCTTAAAATGAAATTGGCCAATATTTATCAAGCACCGGCTCTTTCAGATCAACTGGCATTAAAGCTGGGCGAAGATTACGAAGTAGGAAATTGGACGCAGCAATTCGGCGAATTTTTCCAGGCGGTCAAAATGGAAAAAACAATGATGTTTCTAATTTTGATGCTCATCATTGCGGTCGCTGCGTTTAATCTGGTTTCATCACTCGTTATGGTTGTGAATGATAAACAGGCTGAGATTGCAATTTTACGTACCATCGGGGCCACTCCGGGAAAAATTTTATGGATATTTATTGTGCAAGGTATGATGGTAGGATTTGTAGGTACTTTAATTGGCTTGATTGGAGGGCTGTTGCTTGCTGCCAATGCCACGACCATTGTGAGTAAATTACAATCTTTTTTAGGCATGCAATTTTTTTCCTCAAACATTTATTTTGTCGATTATTTGCCTTCAAAAATTCTTGTCAGTGATTTATGGCTAGTTTGTGTTATGGCCCTGTTAATGAGTTTCCTGGCAACCATCTATCCTGCCTGGCGTGCTTCAAGAACCGTCATTGCGGAGGCTTTACATTATGAGTAATGCGATTTTAAACTGTGAAAATCTGAATAAAACCTATCGTGATGGCCATAATTCAGTTGAAGTATTAAAAGACATAAGCCTATCGGTACAAAAAGGTGATCGGATTGCCATCGTGGGGCCATCTGGCTCTGGTAAAAGCACTCTGTTGCACTTGCTCGGTGGACTGGACAAACCTAGCACGGGTAAAGTGTCTTTAGACAATCATGACTGGCAGAGCTTGTCTGAAAAAAGGCGTTGTGAATTACGTAACCGCCATTTAGGTTTTATTTATCAATTTCATCATTTGCTGCCTGAATTAACCGCTTGGGAAAATGTATCCATGCCTCTTTTACTGGGGGGGTGTTCAATAGCTGAAGCTCGTATTCGAGCAAAAACTATTTTGGAAGAGGTGGGTTTAGCCCAGAGATTAAATCATAAACCTTCACAATTATCCGGAGGGGAAAGACAGCGAGTGGCCATAGCCCGGGCTTTGGTCCATCAACCTCACTGTGTTCTGGCGGATGAGCCTACGGGTAACCTCGATCATGCAACGGCTCTTAAGGTGTTCGATTTGATGCTGAGTTTGAATGAAAAGCAAAATACCGCTTTGGTGATTGTGACTCACGATAGGCAAATTGCTGAAAAAATGGATAAAATCCTAACCATTCAAAATGGTTTGCTTGCTGACTAACTGTTCCAGACAGAACGTCATTTTTTGCAGAATTTTCGATCCTTTACTATGCTTATTAACCGATACCAGAATCAATTTTGGTGTCGGCTCTTACCTTAACCTATAAAGAGGAAAGACTATGAATAAGGATATTTTCGAAGGAAGATGGGAAGAAACAAAAGGCAAAATGAAACAATTTTGGGGATGGCTTACCGATGATGACTTAGCTGAGTTGGAAGGCAATCAACAAGAAATTTTCGGAAAACTTCAAAAGCATTACGGCTACTCCAGAGAAGAGGCTGAAAGGGCTGTTCGAGACTTTCAACGCCAACACAGGCACTAAGAGTCTTAAAAGCCAAATTCCGCGGTTTCTTACCGCGGAATTTTTATTGACCCAGAACAAACTCTCGGAAGAATTAAAAAGAATTGTTGATTGTGCAATTTTGTTAAATGACTTCATTCCTGTAAAATTGACCCCTTGATTGAAATCACTCCAAGGATAATCCAATGAGTTCCCTTCCCCAATGCCCTAAATGCCACTCCGAATACACCTATGAAGACCGTGGTCTTTTCATCTGCCCAGAGTGCAGCTATGAATGGTCTATAGAAATGGAAAGCAATAAGGATGATTCTTTGCTGGTCAAAGATGCTCATGGCACTTTGTTGCACGATGGCGACACAGTTACTGTGATTAAAGATTTAAAAGTGAAAGGGTCTTCTTCTGTGGTTAAAGTTGGCACAAAGGTGAAGAACATTCGCTTGGTGGATGGTGATCACAACATTGATTGTAAAGTTGAAGGTATTGGGCCTATGAAATTAAAATCAGAGTTCGTTAAAAAGGCCTGAATTTTACAAAATATAAATGATACGGAAGTTGTTAAATGACTTCCATGTCTTCTTTAAAAGTTTTTAAAATCCCAAATGGCTTTTGCAAGCCATGAGCAGCTTGGGATTTTAAAATGAGCTGTTTATTGAGCAGATTAGCAGGGAGTTGGGCGACCTAGCTGATTCATGATGATTAAGCCATGGCTAATTTTCGGGGTCTGTTTTTAATTGCCAGACTCATTCCAAATATGCAAAACAGAACCCCTGATATTAGAAATAAAATATCAGAGTAAAACTGTGTAGTTGTCGTCGCCCTTTGGATGACGTGATGCAATTGGAAAATCTGATGATCGAGGGTTCCTTCAACCAAATTAAAAATGCCCCACCCCGTAAACAAAAGGCCAACTAAATACCAGACCGAGTAGGCTTGTTGTTTTATGTTAAGGCCTTTCCACAACAGAAATACTCCAACAACTGTGGTTATCCAGGTAAAAGCATGAAACAGTCCATCCCAAAACATGTTGATCTCGGCATTAACCAGCGTTGAGGGAAAATAAACGTTTGAAAGCATATTATGCGCTTGTAAAATTTGGTGGAAGAGAATGCCATCAACGAAGCCCCCCAAGCCGATCCCCAATAATAATCCAGCAGCGAGTAAGTAGTTTTTATTCATGATTCCCTTTGAAGTATTGAATGATGCGTGTGGAGTAGATGGCTAGCCCGGCAATTAAAGAAAATAAGAGGAAGGGCAGAGCCGTACAAAATAAATAAAATAACAAGTCAGCATTAAAAATACCCTCCCGAACCAGCTGCCCTGTTTCTGAAATGCAAAATGGGCAGGCATGGGCTGAAATGGTCGCAGACAGTAAAACGATGAACAAGTTAAATATTATGGTTTTCATAATTAGGTCGTCCTTTTGGATTACTCTACCCTCCAGCCTCCAGAAAAACAATGCTGGTTATCCATAGGGGATAAGAACTTGAATTCAGAAGAAGCTCCTTCGCATGAACAGTTAAAACTCAGCTCATTCATTATGAGTCTCTCAGCTTAGAAACTGCGGATACCCCCTAAACAGGTATAAAAGATTAAACCGGAGGATGTCAGAACTTAATATGGCTTGGAATGAAGAAATACAACTATTAATTACACAGTAATTATGAATTCCTTGTGAAAAAAGAATAGGTTTTGTTAATGATTACTTAAATGATTCACTTTGAGTAAGTCTGTGTGCGCAAAAAGCTGTTTCAGCATGAAACGATGGGCAATGAGCCAGCTGCTGCTGGCTCCACAGTGCATTAGTATTCCGCATGCCCTGGAGTACGCGGGAAAGGAATCACATCTCGAACATTACCAACACCCGTGACATAACTGATGAGGCGTTCCAAACCCAGGCCAAAGCCTGCATGTGGCACGGTGCCATAGCGGCGCAAATCACGATACCATTGGTAATAATCGCGATTGAGATTGCATTCATCAATTCTTAAATCCAGGACTTCCAGGCGTTCTTCACGTTGGCTGCCGCCAATGATTTCGCCAATTCCAGGAGCCAGTACATCCATGGCAGCGACGGTGCGGCCATCGTCATTAAGGCGCATATAGAAACCTTTGATGTCCTTGGGATAATCCGTAAGGATAACTGGTTTTTTACAAAGTTCTTCCGCCAAATAGCGCTCATGTTCTGATTGTAAATCCAGCCCCCAACTGACGGGATATTCGAATTTACGATCGGCTTTTTCCAAATGCAAAATGGCATCCGTGTAGGACATGATCTCGAAATCTGACTTAACGATATGTTCAAGGCGTTCGATGCACCCGGGTGCTACGAATTGGTTAAAGAAAACCATATCATCCTGGCGTTGCTCCAAAACGGTTTTACAAAGAAAACGGAGCATTTCCTGGCTCAGCTGACAAATATCACTTAAAGAAGCAAAGGCAATTTCAGGTTCTACCATCCAAAATTCGGCCAAATGGCGGCTGGTGTTTGAATTTTCCGCACGGAAAGTTGGACCAAAGGTATAGACTTTAGAGAGAGCTAGGCAATAGGCTTCCACATTAAGTTGGCCAGAAACAGTAAGAAAAGCTTCTCGACCGAAGAAGTCTTTTGAAAAATCGACGTCGCCTTGTGCTGTTTTAGGTAAGTTCAGTAAATCAAGGGTACTGACACGGAACATTTCGCCAGCGCCTTCGCAATCACTTGAAGTAATGATGGGTGTATGTATCCAAAAATAGCCACGCTCATGGAAAAATTGATGAATGGCTTGAGACAGACAATGGCGGACTCTCATCACTGCACTGATCGTGTTGGTACGGGGGCGAAGATGCGCTACTTCTCTTAAAAACTCAAGGGTATGTCGTTTAGCTTGCACAGGGTAAGTATCAGGATTATCGACCCAACCCACGACTTCAATTGCCTCGGCCTGAATTTCAAAGGATTGTCCCTTCCCCTGCGAAACTACCAACTTGCCTGTAGCGCTAATGGCGCAACCGGTGGTTATTTTCAGGATATCATTGTGATAGTTTGCCAGCTCATCGGTTGCAACGATTTGAATAGGGGCAAAACAAGAACCATCGTGAAGGCTGATAAATGACAGACCCACTTTAGAATCCCGTCTGGTTTTTACCCATCCCTTTACCGTCACTACTTCATCAACACTGATTTCGCCTTCCAAACATTGTTTTACGGTATAAACCTCTGTCATTATTAACTCCAAAAACCTAATATGTGCAGTTTTAGCCTGTATTGGTCTGCTTTGCAACTCAAATACCAGAGTGAATGCAGGAAATTATCCAGTTTGGATGATACACTAAATAAAATAGATGGGGGAACAGATGCTACGCGCCGTTACAGCAGTTTTTATTGCATTCCTTTCTTTTAATTTATGGTCGCAAGATACTGAATTGAAGTTGTACCAACCTTTTGATGACCATGCTCAACAAAGTCCACGCATAATCAGCCAACAAGTTCAGGGGGAATGCTGGCAACAATCCCAGCGGATTAAACGTGAAGATGCATGGAGATGCATGGCTCAGGGAAAAATTTACGATCCCTGCTTTGTAAAGCAATATGGGGCAGCGAATGAAGCCATATGCCCTCAATCTCCATGGGTTGGAACAACGGTTAAAATCACTCTGTCGTCCCCAGTCGATAACAGTCAAAATGTGCCATTGGATATGGCTGAGGCTTACCCTTGGGCAATTGAGCTGACCGATGGGGAAAAATGCCAGGCTGTTGATGAGGGGGGCAATTATGACGGTTTGCCCATTCGTTACCAATGCGATAGACAATCCGTTTTGATTGGCCATATCCAGCGTTGCAAAGCAGAATGGGGTATTTTGCAAAAAACAGCCAGTGGGGTTTCCACAGCGATTGTCGCAAGGGCGTGGTTTTAAGCAGTAACCATCTGTTTTTTTAAGATTTAGTTGCTAATTATTTCAATTTAAAGAACTATACTATGTATAGTGAAGGACAATACCATAGCGCAAGGAGCCCTTATGTTTTCAAGATTCTTCCACTCCTATTTTTTGGCTCAGATCGTCGGCATGTATTTTTTAATCATGGCGATTATCATGTTGGCCCGTGTCAATTTCTATCGCAGGATAATAACCGGCCTCACAGGTAATTACGGGACAATTGTCGTAGCGGCTTCCTTTGCTTTAATAGTGGGTTTGATTATGGTGTTAACCCACAATTTCTGGTTGTGGACCCCCCATGTAATGGTGACTATTGTTGGCTGGCTCATATTGATTAAGGCAATCTTGTGGTTGTCCATTCCGGACACAATGGCCGCAATTAGCAAGCAAGTCTTTAATGGAGTGGGTTATTACGTCGCAGTCGCGATAATGGCCATTATTGCCATTATATTGCTTACAAGCGGATTTTATCCGCTCAACCCGAATCTTTAGCGGATAAGTGCTTTATACATTTCAGGACGCAACAATAAGGAATAGATAACATTCTATTCCTTCCTGTTTATTCAAGCGGCACAGCATCTTTGAACGCGCTCAATGACAGGCAATATTCATTAATTTGATTGATGATGGGGTAGTTGTTCATGGAAAACCCAAAACGCTGCGCATTATACACTTGCGGGATTAAACAGATGTCGGCCAAGCTCACTTCTGTGCCATAGCAAACTTGGTTTTTATGCGGCAAGGATTGCAGTTTGGCTTCCAAAGAATCAAAACCGAGCTTCAACCAATGGTGATACCAATCCATAACTTCCTCATCATTCGCTTTAAATTGATCTTTTAAACGATTGAGAACGCGTAAATTATTCAGCGGATGCATGTCACATGCAACGGTTAAAGCCATGCTCCTGATTTGTGCCCGTGCAAAGGGGTTCGTAGGCAATAGAGCTGGAGTAGGATTAATTTCATCAAGATACTCAATGATGGCAAGGGATTGAGTCAAAATATGTCCATTTTCATCCAATGTGGGCACCAAACCTTGAGGATTAAGTTTTAAATACTCTGGTCGATGCTGCTCACCGCCTTCTTTAACCAAATGGACAGGAATTTTCTCATAACTGATGTTTTTGATATTTAATGCAATTCTCACTCTATAGCTTGCCGTAGAGCGATAGTAGTCATAAAGTTTCATGTGTGCTCTCGTAGCGTTTGACCTTTTGATCAATAGCACCAAATAAGGATTTTCCTTCTGGGCATAGCATTTCAATGCGAATCTGATCTCCATAGGACATGTAAGGAGTAGTGGCTTTGCCCTCTGCTAAAATTTCCAGCATTCGCTTTTCAGCAATGCAGGAAGAGCCTTTAGAACGATCCAGATTTGAAACTGTTCCCGAACCTATAATGGTTCCTGCGGTTAAAAATCTTGTTTTCGCTGCATGAGCAATGAGTTCTGGAAAAGAAAAGGTCATGTCAATACCAGCATTGGGTTGGCCGAATAATTGCCCATTTAAATAACTGCGCAAAGGCAGGTGAATACGCTCACCATCCCAATGGGGCCCCAACTCATCGGGAGTGATTGCAACCGGTGAAAAGCTGCTTGACGGTTTGGATTGAAAAAAGCCGAATCCCTTGGCTATCTCGGCGGGAATTAAATTTCTTAAAGATACATCATTAACGAGCAAGATAAGCTTTATGTGTTTTGCCGCTTCTTTGGAGCTTATTGCCATAGGTACATCGTCTGTAATTACAGCAACTTCTGCTTCAAAATCTACGCCATAGGATTCGTCTGCTACCAGTATGGGTTCTCTAGGGCCTAAAAAATTGTCCGACCCCCCTTGATACATTAGTGGGTCAGTCCAAAAATTTGCCGGCATTTCAGCGCCTCTGGCTTTGCGAACCAACTCTACATGGTTCACATAAGCACTGCCGTCAGCCCATTGAAAGGCCCGAGGAAGAGGGGAACTCGCTTTTTCTTCATTAAAGGGAAAACTGCCTTTCAGAGAATTTTCGTTTAAAGCGAGATATAATTCCTGTAGCGGCTTCTCCACTTCTTGCCAATGATCCAAAGCGTCTTGCATGGTTTTAGCTATGGACTCAGCCTTTATGGCCCTGGTTAGTTCCTGATTTACAACACAAAGCTCGCCATCACGGCAATTGTCCGACTTAAGACTCGCTAACTTCATAATTATCTCTTTGAAATTAAGGTTGATAACAGGGCAGAAAATACTGCCCTTAAGTCATTTTGGTTTAAGATTCTTGCAAAGTACCGCGACGAATTTGATCGCGTTCAATGGCTTCAAACAAGGCCTGAAAATTCCCTTCACCAAAACCCTGATTGCCACGGCGCTGAATGATTTCAAAAAACACCGGACCGAAAACATTCTCAGTGAAAATCTGCAATAACAGGCCTGAGCTTGAGTCTTGTTCACCATCAATTAGGATTCGTTCCTGTTGCAGTTTGGCAAGCGGTTCACGATGCCAGGGAATACGATTATCAATCATTTCATAATAGGTATCCGGGACATCCAGGAAATTCACACCGCGTTCTCTAAGAGTATGCACAGTGTGATAGATGTCATCGGTATTTAAGGCAATGTGCTGGATTCCTTCGCCTTGAAACTCATGTAAAAATTCTTCAATTTGCGACACGTCGTCTTTGGATTCATTAAGAGGAATCTTAATTTTGCCGCAGGGGCTTGAGAGTGCGCGACTAACCAAGGCGGTCATTTGACCTTTGATGTTAAAAAAGCGAATCTCATGAAAGTTAAAAATGGTCTCATAGAAATTGGCCCACTTGTCCATATTACCGCGAAACACGTTATGGGTTAAATGATCGATATAAGTTAATCCGCAATCCTGATTTACAGAAGGAATGGTCTTTTTCTCCCATTGATTGGCAAAAGGTTGATGGTTCTCGTCGATGAAATAAATGACACTGCCACCAATGGCCTGGATGCCATAAAGTCCGTGATCAGCATGCTTGCAATCTTGAAAGGGGACTGCCCCTTGTTTTATGGCGTGATGATAAGCTTTTTCAGCATCTTTGGTGCGAAAGCCCATTGCACATGCGCCTGCGCCGTGTGCCGCGGCATGTTGCTCTGCCTGGTTGTCTTTGGCGTTATTGACAATAAAATGGATTGCCCCTTGTTGATAAAGGGTAATATCAAGTTCCTTATGTTGTGCAGCAACATCAAAACCCATGGCAGTAAATTGCTTATGAAGCAAAGAAGCATCGGGTGCTGAGAATTCTAAAAAAGCGAAGCCATCCAAGCCACATGGATTACTTGGCAGGCTTTTGTTGTTGTCATGCATATCTAACTCCCTTTGTTAATCGAATAATCCAAAAACAATAGGGATTTTAAAAATCCCTATTTAGAACGTGGCCTTAGAAGAAAGAGACCATCTGCAATAGCAAGCAAGCTAACGTCCACACGCTCATCTTCCTTTATCAGCTGATTAAGACGTCTAATCTCGCGGGTTTGTGCGCCGTGATCTTGCTCATCGATAACATGGCCATCCCAGAAAATATTGTCTATGGCTATAATTCCCTGAGGCTGGATTAATTGCAATGCCAACTCATAATAATTCACATAATTCGTTTTGTCGGCGTCGATGAAGATAAAATCAAACGTTTGAGCATAACCCTCAGCCAGTAAATTTTGTAAAGAATTCAAGGCTGGCGCCAGTCGCAATTCAATCTTTTTATCTTGTTGAGCCTCGCGCCAGAAGGGGTGGGCTTTTGAAGTCCATTCCACGTTAATGTCACAGGTAATCACTTTGCCGTCTTCCGGCAAGGCCAAAGCCATGGCCAAAGCGCTGTAACCCGTGAATGTACCTACTTCCAATACTGTTCTAGCTCCTATTGCACGCAACATAAACTGCATAAATTGCGCCTGCTCGGGGGACACTTGCATCATGCCTAGCGGCAGTTTTGCCGTTTCTTGACGCAGGGCTTGCAAGACTGGATGCTCTCTTAAGGAGACATCGAGCATATAGTCATAGAGAGCTGGCGTAAGATTTAAATGCTTCATCCAATCACCTCTTTAAACAAGCCTTTGGCAGTCCAAAGGCTGTTGTATTCATCATTAAGCCAACTTTTCCTGCGCCATGGTATCTGCAATCTCACTCGTGGGGCGATTTTCTTGTTGGGAGCGTTTAAAAATTTCCAGCATTGAGCTGGCAATGCCATTGATTTGTTTGGTCACTTCATCATCTGGGGTGTTGAAATATTTGCTGGCCGCAAATATCAATCCTCCGGCATTTAAAACATAGTCTGGTGCATAAAGAATCCCTTTCTCATGCAGTATTGAACCGTGATAGCTGTGAGCCAACTGGTTATTGGCAGCACCAGCAATAATGGTGGTTTGCAATTGACTGATGCTTATGTCATTGATAACGGCACCCAGGGCGCAAGGAGCAAACACATCGCATGGAACTTTATGAATCATATCCGTTGAAACAGACGTTGCTCCAAATTCTTTAACGGCACGTTCAACGGCCAAATGGTTGACATCGGCTACAGTCAGTTGCGCGCCTTGTTCGTGCAGCAAGCGCGCCAAGGCAAAACCAACATGTCCTAAACCTTGAATGGCTACATGAATGCCTTGCAAGCTATCCTTGCCCAATTTGAATGCTACAGCGGCCTCAAGCCCACTAAAAACACCACGGGCTGTGTAAGGAGAGGGATCCCCATTATGGCTGGATAAACTGGCGACATAGGGAGTATGCTGTGCAATGATATCCATATCGCTCAATTGGGTACCACTGTCTAAAGCCGTGATGTAGCGTCCACCCAGCTCATTGATAAAGCGGCCAAAAGAATGCATGTAGGCAGCACGGTCAAAAGGCTTATTTGGTTTAATAATGACTGATTTGCCACCGCCCAGAGGAAGATTAACAGACGCTGCTTTATAGCTCATGCCGCGTGCAAGACGCATGGCGTCATAAATGGCACTTGGGGTGTTTGGATATTCAATGAATCGGCAGCCGCCCAAAGCTGGCCCCAATTTTGTGCTATGAACAGCGATGATGGCCTTCATCCCAGTTTGAGGGTCAACTTTAAAATGCAGATCACCGAAACCATGCGATAAAGCGTAATCAAGAAAATCGTCTTGAATTGCTGCGCTGGTTTCATTTTTTTTTATTAAATCAATAGACATCATTGGGGATGCTCCAAGAAATTCTCGTGCACATGTTATAGACCCATTCAACAACTAAATCAATGGCAGTGAATACCTTCCTTTTAAGTCTATATCTTTTTTTGTTCAGCATAGGCAAAAAGTGGTTTTTTATTGGGCATTTTGACGCGCGTGGACTTAGAAAGCACTATGAAAAAAGAGGAGTGGAGTGGGTTTGTTGAATACAAATTTGGAAGCGCTGCCTTCCTTGGTGTAATATGACTGCAAAAAATGGCGGAGATAGAAGATGAAAAAAATTGCTGCGCTTGCATTAGCCTTATATGGTTCCTTAGCTATGGCTGTTAATCCCCAGTTCCTTCTGGATGGCGTTTTTTTCCAAATTTCTGCAAGACAGTGGGTTACCACGCAAACGGCTTTATTAACCGTTAATGTGAATGCCACCCTGAGTAATGCAGACCTGGTTAAAGCTCGTGCTGACATTATGGCCATGCTCACTAAAATTGCTCCGGGTGATTGGCATTTAACGCAGTTTGAACGTTCTCAGGATAGCTCGGGACTTGAAAAATTATTTGTCGCTGCTGAAGCAAGGGTCCCTCAAGCCAGTTTGACCGATATTTATCAGCATGCAAAAGACGTGAGTAAGCCTGGAGTTACCTACACAATAGGCGGTGTGGATTTTAAACCGAGTCTCGAAGAAATCCAGCAAGTAAAACAGCAATTACGGGAAAAACTGTATCAACAAGTGAATGATGAACTTACAAGAATTAATAAAATTTATGGCAATCAAAATTACAGTTTGAACAGCATGGTTTTCTTTGATGGTGAGACAGCTCCGGTACAACCCGAAGCGTATAAAGCTCGAGCCATGAATACCATGATGGCTGCGGTGGCAGCAGCCCCCGCTCCCGCGCTCACTGTGAGTAATGAGTTAATTATGAGTGCTATGGTTGAATTGGCTTCTAATCGCAAAGAGAGTAACAATGCAGTGGCAAATCCCTGAAAAAATAATTGGTCACCGCGGGGCTTCAGCTTATGCCCCGGAGAATACTCTGCTTGCCTTTGATAGGGCATTAGCGCTCGGCTGCCATTTTCTCGAATTTGATGTCATGGTCAGTGCGGATGGCGAACCTTTCATTTTTCATGATGATCATTTAAAAAGGACAACGAACGGACAAGGTGAATTTGGTTTAGTTACCGCGGAATATCTAAGTTCGCTGGATGCTGGAGCCTGGTTTTCGCGCAAATTCCGCGGTGAAAAAATACCGCATTTTCGGCAAGCGCTGGAGTGGCTTGATGAAAATAACGTGCAAGCCAATATTGAAATTAAACCTTATCCAGGGACTACTGAACAAACGACGGTGGCTGTTCTGTCACATATTAATCGTTATTGGCCCAGCAATAAGCCTCTGCCCTTAATATCCAGTTTCGATTTAGCTGCTTTGCAGTTATGCCGCAATCTTGCTCCCGAAATGCCGCTCGGTCTTTTATTGGACAAATGGGATGAGCACTGGCTGCAAAAAGCAAGAGAGTTGCAATGCTTTTCAGTGCATTACAACAAACGAGCGCTCACGGCTGAGCGAGTGGCTTCGATTAAGGCCCAAGGATTTAACCTCCTGGTTTACACCGTTAATCGAAAACGACAGGCAAAAAAATTGTTTGAATGGGGAGTGGATGCTATATTCAGCGATTATCCTGATTTACTAGCATGAATCGAATAGTTTTCTTCCTTCTTTATTGGTTTGCATTCTCTCTCCACGCCAAACCCGTTGAAATCGTAATGTGGCATTCTCTGGCAGGTTATTTGGGAGATGAAGTTCAAAAAATAGTCGCAGACTTCAATGGCGAACAAAAAAATTATCGAATCAAGCTGGTATACAAAGGCGAGTACTCTGAGGCAATTACCAGTTTTGCGGCGGCATTTCGCGCCAAGAGGCCGCCGGCCATCGTGCAAATCTTTGAGGTAGGGACTACCATGATGCTTTCACCTGCCGGCATCATCAAACCCGTTGAGGAACTGATGCAAGAGCAGGGGGCTAAGCTAGAAAAAGGCGATTTTTTACCTGCTGTACGCTCATTTTATAGTTTGAATGACCGGCTTATGGCTATGCCTTTTAATAGTTCAATCCCGGTTATCTTTTACAATGCGGATGCCTTGAAGCAATTGGGCTACAACTCAGAGAACTTCCCCCAAACCTGGGGGGAAATGGAGATCTTGGCTAGAAAAGCTAAACAACATGGATTTGCCTGCACTTACACCACCGCTTACCCCGCCTGGATTCAGATAGAAGCCTTTTCGGCCATCCATGGATTGCCCATGATTGATCCCAAACGTTCAGTAGCAGTTTTTAACAATGAGGCTGTGATAAAGCAGTTAAAACGGCTAAAAGATTGGCAAAGAAAAGGCTACTTTGAATATGGGGGGCGAAATAGTGATGCCACCATTTTGTTTACCAGCGGACGTTGTTTATTGTTTAGCCAATCCTCCGGCGCCTATAACGGGCTTGCGGAACTGGTGAAATTCAAAGTTGGCATGGCTCAATTGCCCCTAGATGCTTCCATAAGCGCTAAACGGCACAACAATGTAATTGGGGGCGCTGCTTTATGGGTCGTGGCCGGTCATCGTCCTGAAGTATATCAAGGCATTGCCCAATTTTTTTCATTTCTTGCGAGACCTTCCATCCAGAAAGAATGGCATCAGAAAACAGGTTATTTGCCTTTGGGAGTGAGTGGCAATTACGCGCAAATCGCGCCGACAACGGCTCATCCTGCCCTGAAACTTGCCCAAATCGATTTAGCCCAATCGCAAGCCAATTGGACCTCGCCAATAGGTCCTCAAAATTTAATTCGTACCATCAATGACGAAGCACTGGAAGCGATATTTGCTGCTATGAAAAGCCCCCAAAAAGCAATGGATGAAGCCGTATCGCGAGCGAATTACAGTTTGTTGCGATTTTTGCGCAACATTGACTCCTAAATTTTTTTATCCATTTTTCTGCTATGTTTTATGTGCAAGATTTTTAATTACTAGAAGGGAAGCTATCATGAATCCACATTTGCACCCAGACTCAAAGGCTTTTTTAAAACGCTTGAATGAACGTGCACAAACTGCACTTAACGGCTCTAATCTACTCGAACTTCCGCCTGAGCAGGCCCGTGTAGCATTCAACCAGTTAACTGCGCCGGTTGAGGGTAAATTAAAACCCATTGAAGTTCATGTTGAAGATAAAACAATCAATCTTGAAGACAGTCAGTTAACAGTTCGCCTTTACAAGCCCAAAAAAGACATGACCAATTTGCCTGCCCTGATTTACTGCCACGGCGGTGGTTATGTTTTTGGTGAATTAGACTTTTTAGATTATGCCTGTCGTGCCCTTTGCCAAGGAGCAGAATGTCTTGTTGTACAGGTTGGCTTTCGTCGTGCCCCAGAACATAAATTTCCAACGGCTCATATGGACTGCTACAACGTGGCACGTTATGTACAAACTCATGCTTCGGAATTTGGCAGCAATGGCGTCCTGGCTGTAGGGGGGGATAGTGCGGGGGGAAATGTGGCTGCAAGCATATGCCACATGGCCAAAAAAAATAAAGATTTAGACATTTGTTTCCAGCTTCTTTTTTATCCCTGGGTGGATTTAAATAACCAAATGCCCTCCGATAAAACATTTGAAACCGGCTATTTCCTGGAAACGGCTACGCTTCATTGGATGAGGAAGCAATATTTATCAAAACCAGAGGATGAAAAAGATCCTGTTGCCAATCCTCAATTTCAAACGGATTTTTCAAATTTGCCGCCGGCTTTAATCATTGCCGCTGAATGTGATCCCATTCATGATGATGCTAAAAAATATTTTCAACAATTGGTCGACGCAGGCAACTGGGCGCAATTTATGGAATGCGGAGGTATTTTGCATGATTTTTGTGCGCTTCCTTCACATTACGATGCGGCCTTACTCGCATACAGCGTCTCAAGCCATGCATTAAAAAAAGCCTTTAGCAAATAGTATTCACCTCATGCAGGTTCATCGCAAGACCCAACCTGCATGGAGTTAAACCATGCTCAACCTATGTTCATTCTCTAATGACCTCAAAATGCCTTTTTTAGCTCCAAATAAAGTGAAGTAATCGGCAATGGCTTAACGGGGGATTGTTCCTTTTTGAGAACAATATTTTCTGCCCCTTTGTCCTCATCCTTTCGTAAATAAAAAATTTGGCTGGCTAACATCAGAAACTGACTGAATTCATATTGCGTCATGATGCATTTAGATCGGATAAAACTGCCAGATTAAAGACTTTAAACTTAAGTAAAAATTAAATATTTATTCGAGTTGGGGGGAATTGCAATAAAAATTCAGGGGTTATATGATTCGGTGAACTAACAGCGAAGGATTTGCTTATGATGAAGAAAAAGATAGCTACCTCAGTTTTAACGTTCTTGACCACTCCTCTTGTATTCGCCGCAACTTATGCTCCGATGAAAGATGAACCCATTTATGTGCCTTCCTATTTTTTGAGCCTGAGCGTGGGTCCAGTTTGGGCAGATGATGCTGGAAGAACACAAACTTTATTGTTGGCGCCTGAGGTTTTAAAAACCTATGCGGCTGATAAAAGCACCGACGCCTTGGTGGATGGTGAGGTGTTTTTGGGTTGGCAAAAAACAATAAGTCCCGGCTTTATTGGGCAATTTGGACTGGCTGCTGCTGCCACGAGTAATGCAAGATTATCTGGTGATATCTGGGATGATGCCGATCCACAATTTAATAATTATACCTACAGCTATCGCATTCATCATAGCCATGTCGCCGCGAAGGGCAAGCTGCTGATGGACAGGGGATGGTATGTTATGCCATGGATTAGTGGAAGCGTCGGGGTCGGTTTTAACCGAGCGGAAGAGTTTAACAATGTGCCTACTATTCCGGAAGCAGTCGTCAATGCAAATTTTGCTTCTCACACAAAAACAACCTTCACTTATACGCTTGGAGCTGGATTACAAAAAGCAATCACTCCGAATCTTCAAGTGGGAGTCGGTTACGAATTTGCAGACTGGGGTAAAAGTGAATTAAGCCGTGCTTTAGGCCAAACCAATGGAACCGGTTTAACCTTAGATCACCTTTACACAAATGGCGTTTTATTCAACATTACATTTCTTGCATAAGGATATAGCATGAAAGAATTATTGAGCAGATTGCTTGTCTGCGTGAGCGCTTTGATTTTATGCAGCAAGATGTTTGCTGGCACCCCTCTGTGGACGTTTAGTCCTTTAACTGCAACCACCGTATCAGTTTCCCCCAGTGGCACAGCATTGATTCAATATTTAATTACCAACCAATCCAGAAAAACACATACTCTAAGCATGACGCCCATTCCGGGAGTCAATCCCATTCTCTCCGGCGCGAATGGTTGCCCAAATCCGTTTATTTTGGGTTATCAGCAATCTTGTGTTTTAACCCTGCAGGTGGTGGGTAGTACTTTGCAAGGAAATGTGGTTGGTGGACCTAAGGTTTGTTCTCAAGGTAATCCTTTGCAATGTTACCAGCCAAGCCCAGGACAAACTTTGAATATTAGGCTGCAGCCGGCACCCAGTGAAACGGTATTAAGCAGCAGTGTGTCCAACCTGGCCTTAACCGTCAATGGTAAGGCGAGAACCATTACCATCACCAATGCGGGTGCAGAGGCTGCAACGGGTGTGACTTATACGGCCAGCGCTTTACCAGCTGGAACAACCATTACGCCAACCAGTTGTGGAACAATTTTGCCTGGTGGCTCTTGTCAGTTAACCATAACTCCTGCTGCCACTCCCAGTGCGGCTCCTGGTGATGTCAATGCCACGCCAATCCGCTTGAGCATCAGAGGGGATAACAGCAACACGTTGGTTGTTAATGTCAATGTTCTTACCTATGGCAGCGTTTACCAATCAGGGTTTTTGTTTGCCATTGACGACAGTACCCCAGGTTCAACAAGCATTTCCGGGAAAGTGGCTGCACTGGTGGATCAGGCTTCCTTTGCGACAGGCGGTAAGATATGGAGTTCAGACAGCAGTGGCAACCCGGTTTTTGATGTTGTCCCCGGCATTTATCAACCGGCCGTTCCCCCGAATAATTGTGCAGCAAACATCGATGGAGCATGTAATACATCAGTGATTGTGGCTTACTATTCTGCTCGCATTACCAACCCGTCCATTGATTTGTCGCTGTATGCAGCAGGTCTTTGTAGGCTACCAATTGCCGGTTACAACGATTGGTATTTGCCTGCAATTTGTGAAATGGGTTATGACCGTACAAACCAGGGCACAGGTTGTGGAACGCAGGCCAGCCCTACTTTGCAAAATATGCAGTCTAATTTGGTGGAAAATGGCAATGTTGGCGGTTTATTCTTGGCATATTGGAGCTCGACAGAAAGCTCAATCATTATACCAACCAATGCCTGGAACCAATTTTTCTCACCGGGTCCGCCATTTCCCCTGGCTTTCCAGGATGAAGACAGCAAGGATGAACTTATAGCAGTACGATGCGTGCGGGCAATTACGCCTTAATTAAGAAGGTAGGGCATTAAGCCCTACCGCATCAGTCATCTAAAGCGGCGATAGTAAGGATAGGTTGCGTAAGCCAGAAGTTCTTTATCGCCGTAGCTGTCGCCATAGGCATAAACAATTTCTGGATGTCTAACTAATTCAAGCACGCGCCGCAATTTCTCGCGGCCGTTGCAACTTTTTCCTTCAAGACGGCCTGTAGCTTGTTCATTGTCATCAAACTGGATCTTAGTCGAGGCAATGTCATCAAAACCACTGGTTTTTGCCCAATAATCAACATAGATGTTGTATGCCGAGGTGGCTAAAATGCAATGGTGCCCCTGTTTTTTGTGCCAATTCAGTCGTGAGAAAGCTGAGTCTCGAATGAGTTTAGGAATGATAAGCTCGGCAAACTCAGCACCGTTTCTAAATAAAAAGTCCCTGGATAAGTTTTTTAAAAATCCCTCAGCAATTGCTGTATTTAATTGGTCGACATCAATCATCCTCAATTGATAAGCAATGGCCTTAGGGATTTTTTTTAAAAACTTCCAATTGAATTCATCTCCAGAGAGGAATTTTAAGAAAGGGAGGGTGCTGTTTTTATGGGTGATGGTGCCGTCAAAGTCAAACACGGCAACCGTTTTATAATCCCTAAATTTTTCCATGTGACTTTCCCGCAATCCTTTGATAATAAAGCGTCCAGGTAAAATAAGACTCTGTATTTAGCTTAGCCAAAATTTTTATCTTTGCTGTAAAAAAATCTCCCAAGGATGGGTTTTACAATGGCTTGCGAAAACAAGCCTTTTCGATATCATAGATCTCATATTCCTCCTCGTGAGGTCAGGATGAAAAGAGAAGAATACAAGCAGAACATTGCAATCTGCATGGAAAGGATCGCCAGCTTACCAGCAAGTGAAATTAAATATCATCTGGCCAGGCTAATTCATTGCCTACAAGAAACCAACAACGATTTCAGCAGAAAATTTCTGAACGATAGTTTGGATTTGGTTGCTGCTTTAAACGAGGTCATGGGGGTGGGGCTTACATCCCAAAAAATGGTCAGACAAGCTTATGCGAAAGTAATGTTAAAATATCGGCGGCTCTGTCATTTGGCTGCACTTGACCGAATCCACAACAAGATTGTGCATTATTTATTACTCCTAGGCTCATCCTTAGTGGCATTCATATCTGGTACTCTGGGTGGTTTAATTGGCAGCTTTGCGGGTTTGGCCCGTGGCATTTGGAATTTGGATAACCCGTTTAGCTCATTTGCCCTTGGCCTTACTGCGGGTATCCTTTTAGGCGGCATAATTGGTTTTCGCCTTCCACAAAAGCTTCTGAATAATGAGCTCATCAAACAACTCAGGTTGTGCCTTGAGGGCATTGACGAATGCATCACCCTTCTTAAGGAAGGACGAATCCAGCCTTTTAGCTATTATCGAGAACAGGTCAAAACAAAGCTTTTAGAGGATTATTTTGCTAAGGATATGGATGCATTCGAAGAATTCCTGCAGCGAACCGATGTGAATTACGAAGTGTGCACCATGTATGCCCAATTCTTAAGCCCTCGCTTTGAGCGATTCCTGGGCCATCATGCATTCATCAAGATCAATCTGCAGGTTGATCGCGAACCAATGTTCATTGAGTTTTCGACCGGAAAACCTAATTTAGAACGCCCTATTACTCAGCAAGAGTCGAGAGTTGTCTCTGGTGAGATGATTGTGGATATGCTTGCCCTGCATGAACAGCTGCAAGTTAACCATGCTTGCACCGCCACATACATCATCACCAAGATGAAACCGGGTGAGGTAGATTGTTTTAGTTATCTGAATACAATCCTTATGGGTTCATCCCAAACTCCTGTTGCTGTCAAACGCTTCAATGGCCGCGAAAACTGGATTGGACGTAATGTTATTGGTTTTTTCATGCAGAAATTGAATTCCTTTGAAGAGGATAATGTGGAGTTCAAAGCAACGGCAGGTTTAGCCACGACTGCTTGAAAACAGTTTTTCTCTTGCTGCAACTATAATTAATTTATAGAGGAAGCAATGAGAACAGTATGTCTAGCCATTTGGAAAATGAAGATTTAATTGCAAACGCCATAACAACGCTTTATGAGTCCTGCATGCAAGCGCATAGACAAGGACATCCCTTATTCCAAGCCAAAGATTATGACCTGGATGATCTGGCAGAAGCCTTGGCGGGTCCTGAGCCTATTGTAGAAGTCGATAATCAGTTTAAACTGAATCAGGTAATACAAAAATACCTTGTTTCCAAAGCCATTCGTATGAACGTGGCTGATTACCATCCTCAAATTGATGCCATTAAAGTCACTGATGTGAGCCACATCAATATGGTGTCTCAGGCCAACTGCATCTTGAGCTTAGAATTTAAATCGGGTGAAAAAAAACATTTTTTCATTAAAACCGGTTTTGAAGATGAAATCCGAGTGTTGATAAACCGCCTCCCGGAAGAAAACCTCGAGGTTGTTTCAAAAAAACAAAAACGAAGCACAGCCGCCCCCAAACCGAAGCAATTTTGGTCTGAGAATTGGGAAGAAGAGTCTCAAACCAAAATGCATTACGATAAAATCAACGATGACATCATTCTTGAAAAATTTGAAGGCTATGTGCTTCCACTTGCCCAAACGCATAAAAGATTATGCATTATGGACGTAGGAGGAGGAAAAGGGCGGCTTGGCAGTAAACTCATCGACTCTCTCATCAATCATCAAATCCCATTTAAATACATTTTACTTGAACCGGCTGTAATTCAATGTGATGCAGCGAACTATCAATTTCAAAGAAAATATCCCGTGGAACTGCAAAATAAAGACATCGAAATCATCAATCTGACTTTAGAAAATTTTGTGACCACTGAAGATTATCAAAAATATCAGGGAGGGGTGGATGCCCTCATCTTGTCAGGAGGCCCCATCAATCAGGAGATTGTCTGGTTAAAAGAAGCAGAGGAAAATCTTAGCCGCTTAACCCCTTTATTGGCCGACCAGGGAATTATAATTGCAACAGGGTTGTCGCCCCTTCATTTTACCGGGAAAGATTTTGCAGAAAAATACGATTTGCAAGTGCTTGGAACCATTAAACGGCGGCCTACCAGAAATCCTTACTTAAGAGGTGACCTGCATCAATGCTATGTTTTGCAAAACTCTGCGCCATCTCCTGCCTACAAACCGCCTTCTGAAGGGATGTTTTAAATCAGGATTCTTAATAGTATGTGGCAGTGGGCGGGACAGTATTTGCATAACTTGCGGGAAATAAACTAGATAGTATTTGCGCGACCAGTCGTTGTTACAAAGGGTGGAGACCTCTTGAGGCACTTCAGGCTGAATTGCACACCATGTCTACAAATCAGGTTTCCTAGAATTCAATGTTAGCTGAGCCACAAATACTATCTATACTCAAAATAATAGTATAAATATTGAACAATTACAATGCATGGCTTAAAAGAATACAGCACTTTTAAGCCTTTATTTGGGGCCTGATCGTTTGTATTCCCGCATCTCTTCCGATCTTTCTTTTAAATGTTGTTCTCGATCAGCCTTCCTGGCTTTGAAATCGCTTATGGTTTCCTTAATTTGCTGCTTAATCTCTTGCGTTTGTTTGATGGAACGTTCTATGGCTGATTTTTTCTCCTGAAGCTCTAAAAGCCTTTGCGAAGGAGACTTAACTCCCGCTAAATTATTAATGGCTTTTTGAATGCTGTTGACAAAGCCACTCAATAATTCACGCAATGAAGCAAACAGACCCTTACTCTCATATGAGCTCGGTTTCTGATTAACGGGTTCTAGTTGTTTTTGCTCAGGATGAATTTCTGGTTTATTGAGTCCTCTTGCAACTGCCGGAGCTTGAGGTATGGATTCTTTCTCCTCTGAAATGGTTTCAGGAGGATTGGTTTCTTCCCCTGCGGAAGATTTTTCATTGAGTGGGTGCTGGAACAATTCTCGCTCTCTTTCTTGCAACCTCTCCATATCCTTTTCCATTTGAGCTTTGCGAATTTGGCGTAACTCCTCACGGACAGCTCTTTCCCTTGCTTCAAGGCGTATTTCATCCATTACTTGCTCAACCACTTCTGCTGCCTGCTCCTCAAGGCTATCTTCTCGTTTGCGTTTACCAGTGATTTCCTCTGCAAGTTTTTCAAGGCGCACTTCATCACGGGCTTTGTTGATGTATTCTTGTAATTCCTCTTCCTTGGTTTGCGGGGGTTGAAAAGGAGTGTCATTCTTCTTGCGATTGGCCATTTGATTAAATTCCGAAGGGCATAATGATTTAGTATAAGCCATCCAGATTAATGCAACATGAAGCCTCACAGGTTTCCCTACAGAGGCTTGAGAAAAGCAGCTAAATCAGGTTTAGCGTTCATTCGGTATTGATAAACGGCATAAAAAGCAATGACGTTTTTAAGATAATTGCGTGTTTCCCGCCAGGGGAGCGTCTCTATCCAAATATCAATTTGCTTGGGAGGATGATTTTTCAGCCAGTAATTAACTTGTTGTGGGCCGGCATTGTACGCGGCGGCCACTAAAAGGAAATGCTGCCCATAACGATTTGATAATTGCCTTAGGTAAGCAACACCAATATTGATGTTTTTCTGAAATGAAAACAGTTGGGCTTTGTCGCCATAGGAAATTTTTTCATGTTTGGCCACTGCGTTTGCGGTCAGGGGCATAAGTTGCATGAGACCACGAGCGCCTGCAGGGGACACTACATCATCACGAAAACCGCTTTCCTGGCGAATGATGGCATAAATGAACTCAGGAGGAATGCTGTAATTTTTGGAATATTCACTCACCGTGCTGCGGTAGGGGAGAGGAAAACGCAAGCTAAGCTGGTTATTTAATTCTTCGGTGTTACTTAAGTAAACGGATTTCCCATGCCATTGTAAATCGTTGGCCAACCAATAGGCCAAAGCACTTTTATCTTCCTTGGGAAGTTCCATAACAAAATCATTGAGCAATCTTGAGGCTTGCAAGGCTTGCTTGGAAAGGTATAAGGTTTTCACGTTCTCGGTGATGGGCTGATAAGGTTTCAGGATAGAGGGATCTTTAACTGGAGGCTCATTTTCAAAATTGGGCTTGGTTTTAAGACGCAAGCTGGCCAGAAAACCATAATAGTTTCGGGACTTTGAAACGCTTTGATACATTTCTTTTGCTTTATTGTGCTCTCCCTTGGCTTCTAAAGCGCGTGCCAACCAATATTGCCAACAGGGGTTGTCTTTTTCTTTTGAATAATTGACCAGACGTATCACTTCAGACCATCGTTGGCGCTTGAGCGCATAACGGATTTGCCAATCCAACAGTAGGTCGTTGTAATAAGCAGGCTCAATTTTTGAAAACCAATAATCGGTGTCCTTGCTGTTCCGCATGGATTTATAAAGGACTAAATGCGCTAAAAAATCCTGCTGTTCGGCATGATTAAGCATGGTTCTGGTTTGGCTGCTGTTAAATAATTTAATGGCTTGATCCATATTAATGGACACCATTCGCTTTAAACCAAAGAGATAAAAGAGATCATGCAATTCACCAGGCTGCAGTTGAGTAATGCGCCCTGGAGACTGCCAGATTCCATCAAGAATTTTTACCTCTTTAAGCCTTGCCGGTTTGTATTGCTTTAATAAATAGTGGCTCAAGCCCAGATTGCGTTTATCCAGGGCCAAAGCCAGGCGTTTGGTAATTAATTTTTCATCGAAATTCTCGGTCAATAACAGATTGAACAAGGCATTGCAGCCCGGTGGCTGCGAATCTCCGTTTAACCAAAGCGGTATTGCCCCGGTTAATGCTTCCTGATGATTGCCGAGTTGGTACTTTGCCATCAAAGCAAAACACTGCAAATTGACATCATTAGACGGTTTGTAGTGCTTGCTGTAAGTGTCCCAATCCTTTTGGCGAACCAATTGATAAAGCCATTTTTCACGAAGCCGTTGTGCAAGGGGGGTGTCGCCATCGATAAACGCCAGAAATTCAGCATCCGCTTGCGTAGGCAGGTTTTGGCTCCATTTGCTGTATGTCATGAAGCGGTTCAAATAGTCTGTTCCTGATGTCGCCTGAGCTAATGAGGAAATGCATAGGAGGTAGATGGTTAATAATAGGGTTCTCATGGCCTTTCAAATTCAGAAACAATCCCACATAAAAATAATCTGAGTCTATGGGAAAGTCTAGTTTCTTCTTGAACTTCTCTTAATGGGTCACAGCACCGCAATTATCCTTAGGTTGCTGAGGGATGAGTTTTCAGTTTGTATGGCTAAGCAAGGGAAGGGCAGACCCTAAACACTGTGGTTTAATCTTTTAGGAAAATTCTTGCATCATTTAGCTGTAAAAGCACTCTAAACTTGTACTAATATGAACGATGAATAAATCAGCCAACATCCTTTCGGATTAACCATGCATCAATCCTCCAGGCGTTCTTCTGATGTATTGTCAGAAATGGTCCATCATGACTTTAAGACCGGTATGACCTATCAAGGCTTACTGGATAAGCTCGGTGAACGTGCTTTCGGGATAGCCTTACTCCTATTTGCCTTGCCAAGTGCACTGCCTTTTTCAGCCGTTCCTGGGATATCATTTATCTTTAGTTTACCGATTGCCATTTTCGCATGCCAAATGATATTGGCAAGAAATACCCTCTGGCTACCTAAGTTTGTGGCAAGAAAACAGGTTCCTTGCGACAGACTTGGCAAAGTGATTGAAAAGGCCTTGCCTTATTTAAAAAAAGTTGAGCATTTATCGAAACCGCGCTGGGCTTTTATGTCCATTCGTGCCATGGACATAATAACAGGCTTACTCATTCTTTTATTATCGATTTTGCTGATGTTACCCATTCCGTTGAGCAATTTTATTATTTCTTCATTAATTATTGTCTTCAGTCTGGGTTTTATTGAAAAAGACGGTGTGTTTATCGCCATTGGATACGTTTCGACTTTGACCTACCTGCTCTTAATGTACTGGCTATTTTGGGCGTCCATTCGAGCGATTGTCGGTTTATGAAGATAAACGATCACGCCTCAACGGCTTTCAATTGCGCTCTCATTTCTAAAATCGTTTGCCGATAATCCTGACTTGAAAAAATGGCAGAACCCGCAACAAACTGACTGGCCCCTGTTTTTGCCAAATTCGCAATGTTATCAATGCCCACGCCGCCGTCGATGCAAATGGGCAAGTGGGGAAAATGCTCTTTAATCCAGCTGATTTTTTCTTTGACTTCAGGAATGAGTTTTTGTCCGCCAAAGCCTGGGTTTACGGTCATTACCAAAACAAAATCAAGGCGGTAATGGCACCAGTTCAGGCATTCAGGACTGGTGGACGGGTTTAAAACAAGCCCAGCCTTGCATTGCTGTTGCTGAATCAAGTCAAGGCTTCTATCAAGATGAATGCTGGCATCAGGGTGGATGCTGATTCGCTTTGCCCCTGCCTTGGCAAACTGTACAATCAAATCATCGACTGGGGTAGCCATCAGATGAACGTCAAGGACCGCATTGGGAAAGCGTTTGTGCAAAGCGGCACAAACGGGAGGGCCAAAGGTTAAGTTGGGTACGTAATGGTTGTCCATTACGTCAAAATGAATCAAATCGGCTCCTGCATTCAGAACCGCTTCAACTTCTTCGCCAAGTCGTGTCATGTCGGCAGAAAGAATGGAAGGAGCGATGAGATAAGTCATAGTGAACTCAAAAATTAAGCATTCATCCAATAATTAAAGCCTATATTGAAGCTGTTAAATGACATGCGGTCATCCGAACTTTTCAATTGGCGGCCGGTCACGTAACGGTAATCGGCAAAAACAGAAAAATAATCATCCGCCTGGTAGGTGACTCCCAAAATACCCTGCGCCAGGGGTGAGGAAGAGCTGCCGTTTATCTGAAGCACCGGCGTGTAGTACAAGCCATTGCTTCCTAAAGAAGTACCCGTAGTGCTGTTGAAGTTAATAACCCCTTGGTTTTGAATATTGGCATAGCCAATTCCAAGGCCAACATAGGGAAACCAGGACACGTCATCCGCTTCATGGTTGTAAAAATCATAAATGACATTAAACAAGCCGGCGATGACTTGCGTATGGCCGCTCATGCTAAAGGGGTTGGTGACGATGAAGGTGTTTCCGGTAGAAGAAACTGATCCTGTGGTGGGTGTTAAGGGTTGGGTACCCATTTCTTTGCCAAATTGCACGCCGCCAATGTTGATGCTTTTGAAGGTGTTATAATCGTATAAGAGTTCCCCTTCAAAGCGGAAGCCGCACCAGCGATAACCGAATTGCCAGCCAATACCGCCGCCGAATTGGTATTTGATGTCGCCTTCACCGCTGTTGGGTAATGGTAGCGGAGGAGTACCTACAGGAAGCAGGGTTTGATCATAAAGTATAATATTACTTGCTAATGTGGCAAATTGCGCGTTGGAAAGGGTAAAATTTTGCTCAGGGAAAAAGCTGCCGACAAGAAAACCGCCGGTATACCAGCCATCGGCGGGAAAATAGGCATAAGAGGCTGTGCTGAGCATTAATGCAGGCAAACCTAATTTTAAAAACTGTTTCATACTCCATCCTTACTGGCTGTTTAAGCGTCTTACTGATTGGGGAACCAAAAATTAAAACTTAAATTGAGGGTGTGGATGGTTAAACGCTCATCCAAGATGCTTATCGTTTTGGTTGTTACATAGCGATAATCAAGACCCGCGGAGAAATTCTCGCTGAATTGATAGGCAACACCGGCAATGAGTTGGCCGACTGGAGTCGAGGTTGTTTCAGAAAATGTTGCCAAATCAAGGGTTTGACCAGCTACAGGTATTAAATTATATGGATCATTGGGATCAGGCTGGAATGATGAAGCTCCTGTAGGGACATTGTACTGGATAGAAAAATTATTGCGAACGCGTGCATAGCCAAGTCCCAAGCCTACATAAGGAATCCAGCTCACGTCCTCGTCAAAATTATAAAAATCATAGTAAATATTAAATAACGCGGCACCTAAGTCAGTTTTACCTCCGATGGCAAAATTGGAGATTGCAGAGTCATTAGCTGAGTTCGTAACTGTATAGCCGCCCAGCGTTAAACTGTCGTAAGGGTTGTGATCGAATAGCAGCTCGCCTTCAAAACGAAAGCCACAAAGACGATAGCCAATATCCACACCACCACCATAGCCTAAAGAATACTTAATCGAACCTGAAGGGCTGGCTAAGAGAGGAATTGGATTTAATGGGAATGTTGCATTAAAGAGGGTTATGCCTGTATTAATCTCGTTAAAATCCGCATAGGGAATCGTAAAATCCAAGCTCGGTGTTTTACTCAAGGTACCAAACAAGCCACCATACCATCCATCTGGAGGCACGTCACTGAATGCCGAACTGCTGGCCAGCATGAAACCGGCCAATCCAAATTTAAGATAAGTCTTCATCCCTTACATCCTTACTGATAAGTTGCGCCATCAAAGCGGTAAATTGCGCCAACGCTGGCTAAATGGGCCTGCCACACTTTATTAAAATCATCGGCACGCTCAGTTTGAATGTAGCGGTAAGCGATGTTTACCGCGTAATTTTCAGAGAAATTGTAGGTAAAGCCGGCGGTACCTTGAAATGCCCAAACGTTGTCATCAACTTTAAAGCGGGTGGGGTAAGCCGCCCCGTAAACTGGACCTGTGGAGTTTAGGCGTGCGGTGATGTAGCCATAACCCAGGCCTACGCCTAAAAATGGCGCAATGCAAGGAACCATTTCCGGGAAATCATAATAAACATTAGCCATGGCAAAGGTTCCGGTGGACTCCCCGTCAACCCCGAATTGGCGAATGGTATTGATTTTGAATTTTTTTAAATTGGCATTGATGTAAGTGACTTCTGCCTCATACCTTAAAGGCGTGCTTTGAAAGCCTACTCGTCCACCGCCGTTCCAACCGCTGTTGTATGAAGGATGAGCACGCAGTACACCATAAGTGGTGTTAGAAACGTTGTCGGGTACATAGCTGTAACCACCAAAAACGCTGGCATACCAGCCATCTATCGCTACTGCGGCTGAAGCCAGGCTTGACGCCATCAGCGCGGCAGAAAAGAATGCAATTCTCATGGGATCCCTTTTTTTATTATTATTAACAGCAACCCAATGTTAGCGATTTGACTTTATTTTGCAAGCAGCTTTTTATCTTTCTTTAGTGCTTGCGGCCTGAGAGGAAGTTTGCTTGAAAATCAAGCATTAATAAACGCACTCATTGGACAGGCGCATGAAAAAACCGGTGCTTGGAATGATTAAACCAAAGGCAATGATGATGAGAGCCAGCAACATGAATTGCTGATTGTCTTCTGAGAACTCAAGCTGTTGCTCCCCTTTTAGGTTTTGGTTTATTAGCAGCAAATAGCCCAACAGCAGTAAGCCATAGAAATAAAACGAAGAAAAGCTCAGCAGATCGATAAGGCCATGGATTTTTTTAAAATACATGTTATTCACTGGAAAGCTGATTAAGAACAAAGACAATAGCCAGATTTCCCGCGCTTTAAACCCCAAATACTTATCCTTTATCAGGTAAGACCAGGTGAGGAGCAAAGGCAGCAGCAACATTTGAAAATAATAAACCCACCCCAGGGGGCTTAGTAAAAGCATCATCACCAGGGTCAAAGCAAAAGGTTGGTGGTTGCGGTATTCATCTTTAGTCCCCAATCGCCAATAAAACAGCGCAACCAACAACAGAAACAATGAGGCATAAAGAAAAGGCAGCCACCGCACTTTAAAAACGCGGTCTGGCAAAACCATGTTTAACCTCGAAAGAAACCCATAAAGGGAGCCATTCCAACTGTCGACGTACCAATCAACCTGGCCCATCATGGCAAAATATTGTTTATATATCACAGGACCGTAAACCAAAAAGGGGAGGAGGCTGCAAAAGAGTGCCGTTGCCAAAGCTACCCATAAAACCCTAAATCTCCTTTGCTTTAACAAAAGGAAAAACAACAAGGCTGGGAAGAGTTTAATGGCGATGATAAAGCCCCAAGCCATTCCTGCGTAATAATCTTTTCTTTTCAAGTAGAAAGTGTAACCGAGCATTAAAAAGAAAAATAAAATACTGCCTAATTGGGCTAAAGAAAGGTTAATCATGCTTGAAAACATGGCTAAAAATAGAATGGCCAGGAAGCCATGCAAGGTTCTAAACGATTCTTTAGACAAGACGTAGTAAAAAACTAGATAGGCAGCGGCCAAGCCTGTAATTAGGCACATTAAAAACCAAATGGCGATTCCTGTTCCATAACTTAAATGGGCGAATGGCTGAAACAGTATTAAGAAAACAGGGGGGTTGAGGTTTAAAGCAATTTCCTTGGTGACGGGTAAATAGGTGCTAAGCCATATTTGATAAGGATTATCATGCCTGACACTGGCCAAGGTGGCAGAATAGAACGATGCAAAATCCAGCGTGTATTGGCAGCTCAGAGTGCTGTAAAACAACGTGAAATAACTGGCCAATACCAGAATAAACAGTATGAAAAAGACGGATTTAAAGGAACGATTCATCGTTGTTTAGGTTTGCAGCAATCCATAAGCAAGGCAATATGCTGGCATGTTCTTGGTTTTAGTGCAATGCAGTTCTGCTGTTCACAGGACTTAAATGTTTCATTAAGAAAACAAAGAAGACGAATAGCTCACAAATAAGTCTTAAAATCGAATACAACTAAACCATTTTTGTCTATTAATAAGCAAAATTAGTGAAATTTTGGTAGGATTGATTGTTTTAGCCGTTTAATCAGTTAAGATGATGTGAATCACAAGGAGCGAGGAGCAAGGAAATGCCAAAAATTATTCATAATTTAGAAGAATTTGCAGACAAAATAGTATCCTGCATTTATTTGGAAGGCTCAACTTTAATTGACATCTTTCAACAAGTTCACAAAGAATACACCAGCGAAGACTCACTGATTTGGTACTGGGTTTTCAGCCTCAGCCGAAAGCGCGGCAATGATTTGCACAGTGCGGAAGTATCCCTGCAGCGCTTTAATGATCCAACCATTCGCATTCAGGAATTCCAAAAATTTTTCAGTTCTGGCAAATGGGAAACCACGTCGGCCAATACAAGATTGTTCATTGCCTTAATTAATGCTATCCCGGGTTATGATAAAGAGTCTGAAAAGTATTTGCACACCGTTGTCATTCCACCATTAAAAGAATTGCTGCTTCAGAAAATGAAGTCCACTTTGGAAAAGGAAAAGGCAAACAAAATAATTGATGAAAGGGTCCTTTCTTCCCGCGAAGAAGAATTGAAAGGATTTTCGAGAGAGATGCCAAAAGACAGTGCAGGCATTGTGCTGTTTTCCAATGCAGAAGCTTGCAGGCTCCATGCAATGAACCACCCTGAGGAGTTCTCCTTCTATGTAAATTATTTAAATCAGGCCAAATCAAAATGGCAAATCAGCTGGTATGATTTTACTGGTGCCTCGACCAATTTGAGCATTGACGCAAACCTCGGTGAATATTTAAAAGCCTTTGAAATCGAGTATAAAAAATTATCCGAGTTAAATGCCAAACTGCAACCTCAAGAATCCGAAGCCTCAAATAAGTTGTTCGCAGAGGTGCTCAAAAAATCCGCCTTGGCTAACCCCATTAAAGTCACATGCAAGGAGGCTGCTCTATCCTTACTCAATAAAACAGTGGTGCTGGTTAATCCTCCGTCTGATCGCAAATCTTTAGTCTCTACTTACGTGATAAAGCGTGAAGGAAAGCAACTGGAATTGTACTGGTATGATAGTTTGGGAAAAGCAAAGAATTTGCAAGAGTATTCAGAGCTGCTGAGATGGATTGAGCAACAGGACGAATTATCAGGCCAAAGTTTATTAAGGTTGAAAATCCACCTCATGCATATGTCAATCCGGGGGGAAGTCGAAGAAGCAAAGATCAATAAAATTCAAAACCTGTTTAAAAAAACTCACGGCTTGGCGCTAATCACCACGGACGATTGGAAAACCATCCCACCGTATAAGCTCATTAAAGACACCTATATCTTGACGCGCGAGCCCGATCCGCAGAATGGCGAATGGGTACTCTACCAAAGGCAACGTGGCGGGCGTAACACCAAGGTCAACATCAAAGAATGGCCAAATACCGATGCGTTGGAGCAGTTTGAATTGATTCTTTCTAAAAATAAGCATTTATCGGCCGGTAATCTGTCTGCCGAGGTGAGAGAAAAATTGAGATTGTGCCTTAAAAATTCCAGCGTAATGAATGAAAAATCGATTTGTAAGCCCATCAATGCCTTTTCTGCCCAGGAGGAAGTAGAACTTAAACCGTTTACTTTTGTCATTACAAAAGAGGGCAAAGGCTGGCAATTATTTTATATTGATAGTTTAAAAAAACGAATTCGAGTGGCGATGCATACTTGTCCTGCACTGGCTAAAGAGTTATTGCAGCAATGGGAGATGGAGCCTGAGGATTTAGAGCCAGAGCAGTTGGCTGTTTTGTCCAAAGCATTAATTGGTTTTAAGCCTTCAGCCAAATTGAATATGAATGAATTTTCTCAGATAGCAGAAATATTGGGCAAGCGCAGTCAGCAAAAAAAATCGCACACTCCAGTGGCAGTCATTGAAATAAACGCTACGAATCCTGGCGAGGATAGGGTTGCTGGCAAAGTTCCTGGGAAACTGGATGTCAGTCAGTACGCTGTTGCCAGCCTATTCGGCCACAAAGACAGCAAGTCGCTTGAAAAATCGGTTATTGATGAGACTGAAAAACCAAATCCAAACTAGTTAAGGCGAGCAATGAGCTCGCCTCCTAAACTTGTTCCTTAAAACCTGAGGTTAAAGGGAGTCGCCAATCCCGCCCAAACGCTCGTGGGGACACTTTAATCCCTGGTGCTGCTTGCCTTCGTTTATATTCATTGCGTTTGATTAACGCAATAACCTTATAAACATCAGGCGCTGCATAACCGGCCTGAATGATTTGCTCGGCAGATGCATCGTTTTCCATGTAAGCTTTGATGATGGCGTCCAGTACTGAATAGGGCGGTAAAGAATCCTGGTCGGTTTGATTTTCAGCCAGTTCAGCAGAGGGGGCACGCGTCAGCACACGCTCAGGGATGATTGCGGATAATGCATTGCGATAGGCTGCCAAAGCATAGACTTGCGTTTTTAATACGTCTTTCAGGACTGCAAAGCCGCCCGCCATGTCGCCATACAAAGTGGCATATCCAACGGCCGTCTCGCTCTTGTTGCTGGTGGTCAGCACCATTTTGCCGGTTTTATTGGAAAGCGCCATTAACAACATGCCCCTAATCCTTGCCTGAAGGTTTTCTTCGGTGGTATCGGGTGAGTAATTGACAAAAGAAGGAGCCAGGGTGTTTAGAAAACTTTCAAATATGGCCTCAATCGGAAGGACGCTGTGTTCTACATTTAAAGCCTCTGCTTGGTTTTTAGCATCTTCAAGGCTCATGCTGGCCGTATAACGGGAAGGCATTAGAACGGCATGGACACGCTCCGCTCCCAAAGCATCCGCAGCAATGGCTAAAGTGAGCGCCGAATCAATTCCTCCCGATAAACCCAGCAATACGCCTGGGAAACCATTTTTATTGACGTAATCTCTGGTTCCACACAGCAGGGCTTTGTAAATTAATTCCTCGCGATTGAGCAAAGGCTCCACAGTACCGGAAATGCGCTTCCCCTCCAAAATGACGGTTTGCAATTTCTCTTCAAACGCAGGCAAACGGGCGCAAAGTTGCCCCTTCTCATCATAAGCCATGGACTGGCCATCAAAAACCAATTCATCTTGTCCACCCACTTGATTGACGTAGAAAATGGCTATTCCTTTTTTTGCCTGCCGAGTCAATAAGTCTTCACGGAGTGTTTGTTTCTCATAATCAAAAGGAGAGGCATTCAAGCAAAAAAAGGCATCGACGTTGGCATCCAGCAATTGTTCAACTGGACCACGCCACCAGATGTCTTCGCAAATGCAAACGCCTAATTGATAACCTTTTATCGAGAAAACACAGGGTTGCGCTTGGCCATGGTTGAAGTATCGCTTCTCATCAAAAACTCCGTAATTGGGTAAATGCTGTTTATGATATAGGGCCAAACGTTTGCCGTCGTAAAAAATGCTGGCTGCGTTAAAGCGCTGTTTGTTCTCGCGATGAGGATGTCCCACAATGACGTGGCACTGACTAGTGGATTGGCGAATGAGGTCCAAAGCAGCTTCAACACGTTGATAAAAATCATCACGCAGTAACAAATCTTCCGGCGGGTATCCTGTTAAGATCAGTTCAGGCAAAAGAATCACATCATGCTTCAGTTGATGTTCTTCAATAATGGTAACAATCTTTTCAGCATTCAGTTCAATGGCCCCAACAATGGGGTTTATTTGCGCTAAAAGTACACGTAATGGATTTGTCATTCGCTTAAATTCTTAATGGTTTTTTGCTCATTCTATAACTTTTACCGTCTTAAAATAAACCATAGTCGATTGGGACATGGTTTTCACGGGGTGGAATAAAACCATGATGCGTTTTGCTCGGGCAAAACAGTTCAAGGAAAGACCCTTAAAAGCAAATTTTGTTATTTTTTTATAATTTCTGCTCTGAATTTAATTATTTCTTAAGGATAATAGAGTAAAAATAGAGATTCGTTTATTTATAGGTGTCATAATGAAGCGTCGTTTCATCTCAGAACTCATTGCAGCTGATTTAAATGAGTTGGCCTACTCAGGTTCCGACTATATAGCCAGTGAAGAATCCATCCGATTTTTAGTCGATTTTTACAATGGACGAGGGCTTTTGACAAATGCCATCGTAATCCATAAGGATCAATTACTCGCTTATCTGCATGAAAAAATAAGTAACGACCCGGGTTTTTTAAAGACGGAGGCTCATTATCAATTTTTTATTGAAGTGGGTGCCCGCAGTAAAGCCCAACAAAGAACTCCGGCAGCGATTCATTACTGCGCCCTGGATTTATTTATCTCACCCGATTCCCCCCCCTTTGCATTCGTTGCGGATCATTATCAAAAATTTAGCGGCTATTATGCAGAATTTGCGCAAATTTCTGAAAAATTAGGTATCCAGTTTTTGGTGGTGGGCAGCAAGGACTACTTTCAGGCAGACTCTGTCCATTGTCCCATATTTACTTTGAGGCATTTGTTGCTGACGGCTCATGATGGGCACATTCATAATTTTTTAAAATCTTTAGTGAATCTGCAAACGTTCCCTTCAGTGGTTCAGTTTGACTGGAATTCTATGCCGCCAAATTATGTGCTGAATTCACAAAGTTTCACTATGTTGACTAAATACACCCAAAGCGTAAAAGATCAAGAGGGAGGAAGTTTGGACACACCTGCCAGCCTTCTCGTACAGCATCATTTTGATGAACAAATTTCATCGACGTTGTTTAATGACGCCCGTGTAAACAAAGTGCGAAATAAATCCATTCGCTATTTGGCTGCTGAGTATGCAGGTGAAGCCGTTGTTGCTTTGGAAGCACAGGAAGGATATCAGCTTGAGTCAAAGTTAATTGACCTCTGTTATCAAACATATCCATTATTGCACTCCGTTTTACGTAAAGCGTTTGAAATTCAAGTGCAGGAGCCCTATTTTGATGAGAAGGATTCGCCAAAATCAGAGGGGGCCCACCCGATATTTGAACTTGCTTTTTATCATGCACAAGTTCTAGAAAACTGTTTGAAAAATCCAAACTTCCATAAAATTTTTAATAATGATTCCATTTTAATGCTTATGCAAAAAGGATTTTTAAATCCTTATGATTTATTCGAAGCAATCACCCTCAAAAATCATGACATTCAAATTAAAAATGCGCAAATTAATATTGTTGTTGCCAATCTTGGGGCTTGTGAACCTTTGCTCACTTGTTTGATGCAGGTCAATGGTAGAAATCCAGAGGCTGTCCAGAAAGAAGTGGCTCAATTACTGGTTACTGCCAAAACAAAAGCGTTCTTCCAAAATCCTGAGCTGGTGGATTTACTCCTCCATGGTTATCTTACATTAGCCATGGTTGCTGAGATTTTTCCCCATCGGATTAATAAGCTGCAATTCAGCCAACTTCAAAGCCCAGAGGCTAAAATGAGTTACTTGATTAAAGAGTTTAAGTTTAAGCCTGACTTAGGAAGGGAAGGAGAGGGTTTTGAGAACTTATTCGGAAATGAAGATTTCGAATTGGAAAATGAGGCTTCTCCCAAGGATGCAACTGCACATAGCAAGGATGAATCCGATGTTGAGACGGGATTTGATGATCTGTTTGAGATCCCAAAACCTGTTTCAATTCCTTCCACGAAACCTGAAAAACCTGGTATTAACGTGGGGCTGTTGGTGCAATCCCTAAGCAGCTCAGTGTTTACAAAACCAGAGGCGAAAAAGACTAATAATGGGCAGATAGTTGAACAGGAAGAGATCACCGTCACAATATAGCAATAATTGAGCAGAGTTTGGATCATATCCAAACTCTGGTTTTCTTTTCAGGATTTATAGCATTCTCGGCGGTCTTGAGCTGTGAGATTCAGCAGATGAACTCCTGTTAAAGGAAGAAATAAATTGTCTGATTTGCTCATAACTTTCAAAATTATAGCTATTGCTATGACCTAAGCCTCGTCCCAGGCTGGCATTAAAGAGTAGCTTATCGGAGTTTTCTGCTTCTGCTTCTGCATACTGGCAAGCCTCGAGCGCAGCATTCAAGCATTTTTTTTTCGACTGGGAATCGTTTTTTAGAAAGTCTGCAAAACGTAAAAACGCTTCAGCCAACATCACATAAGCATAGCTGCCGTAATAATGGAGTTTTTTAATTTGAGCAATAAGGATTAGGAATTTCTCTTTAATCAATCCTTTTTCCATTTTGCCGAATTGAAATTGCTCATACCAGTAAAAATTCAAACGTTTCTGGGCATGAATCGATTCATATCGTATGGCTTCTTCGAGGTAAGTTAGTTCAAGATTGGTGAAATCTTTTTCATAATAACGACTCACTTCGATGGCCTTGTGATAGAAGAATATTCCCAACAGGAGGTCAAAAGGATGCGGTATTTCTTGCGAATACAAAGCATTACCAGGATCATTGGTGAGAATTATCCCGTAGGTGCTCCATAGTTTTAACCACTCATTTGAAAAAATTTGGTTCTTGCAAAGCTTCCGAAAATCATCATCATTAAATGCTAATTTAACGATAATGTCCAAAGATCCCTTTTCAATCAGTTGCATAACTCTAGAAATGTTATCTGCCGCAGGAGCCTGTTTAATTTCATGAAGCAATAGGGACTCGGCAGCATTAAGACGCTTAAACTCAGTCAAACTAGGAGGAGGATGGTTATTAAACATGATATAACCTATAAATTTCCTGTGTTGTTATACTAATTAATAGTAGAGGATGGACATGGATTTTGTAACTTGTGCTGAATTATAGCAAAAAAAAGACAAATATCGTTTATACTTTTCTGTTTAAATTAACAGTGTGGGCGCTATGCTTAAAGATGCATTATCACGGATGGCTGATGTTTTTTTACCTACCGTCTTGATGCGTGGTCAAGAATACCAGCAGAAAGGTCATGTATTAAATATCCGTTTAAGCGATGGCCTGCTCAAAGCACGTGTGAAGGGGCATTCGAGTCAAATCTATGATGTTCACATTGATTTGAAAACTTGGCCTAAAAATGCAGCCCATTGCAGTTGCCCTTATCGATTGGATTGCAAACATGCTGCCGCTGCGCTTTTTTCCTTGCAAGTTAGGGAAAATGTCAGCATTCCAGCCCCTTCACAGGAAAAAACCAATCAGTCGCTGGATTCATGGCTCGCTGATTTACGCGAGAAGACCACAAGTAAAATCGTAAAGGACAGCTCCTATCAAATCCTTTATTTCCTAAGTCCAGTGTTCCAAGGTTATGAGCACCGAATTTCGATTCAATTAGCCATGGCGAAGCGGCTAAAGAAAGGAGGCTTTGGTAAAAAAGCTCTTTTTAACAGCGTCACTGACAGTCGAAGGCGATATTTTTCACCGGCTGATGATCAAATCATTCCTGCATTGATGGAAAAGAACAACGTTCAATTCTGGTTTGAGAAACTGGTCATCCGTAACAGCGAATTGTTGGAAGAAATTCTTAAAACCGATAGAGCCTATCTGGATGGTAGGGAGGGAATCAAACTGAATTTAGGCGAGTCTTTGGACGCAGCTTTAACCTGGGAATTAAACCAGGACAGCAAACAATATCCAAAACTTAAGGCAGATGGGGAAGAGGTTCTGCCTTTATTTCTAGACAAAGTATGGTATTTCGATGAAGACGAACATCGTTTGGGTTTATTAAAATTTCCATATGCACTAAGCCATCTCAAGAAAACCTTGGATATGGAGCCTGTGGCTTTGGAGAAGGTTTCCGCTGTTGCAAAGGAGATGGAATTGAATCAGCCCGATATTCCCCTCCCTACTATTTTTAAGGAAAAACAAACTCGGGCCATCAAGCCACATACACTGATTCGTTTTGATGCCATGGAATTGGCGGAAGAACCGTCGCATCCTTCCAGGATGAATCAGCATTTTTTATTTGTTGCTGATGTTTTGTTTTCTTATGATGATCGTTTAATAAACAGTAAAGATCCTCATAAAATTTTATGGAAAGCAGAAAACCATTGTTTGATTGAAATGGCTCGTGATTTGATTTTTGAGAAAACGGTCCTTGGTGAAATTGAGCAGATTTTATCCCTTCGAAGTCCCACGGTTGCGGAGAAATTGTGGTGCAATTATGACATCAGCGAAGAAAGAATTCTTACTCATGTTCAGACGGAGGATGATTTGCCAAGGCTTTATAATCAGTTGATTCCTGCCTTGGAGAAAAAGGGTTGGCAAGTTGAATTTGCACATCCTGTCTATGAAGAGATTGTCAATGCCGATGAAGTGGAATGGTATTCCAATATTGAGGAAAGCGGCCATGACTTTTTCTCGTATGAATTAGGAATTCTTGTTGAAGGTAAGCCAGTTAGTATTGTGCCTTTAGTGGCGGAGCTACTCGGTAAAATCGATCGCCAAAAAATTGAAGAGTTGTCGGACCAGGTCCAAGTAAAAATTCCTCTTCCTGGTGGTAAAACATTGCGAATAGGATTAGGCCGCTTAAAGCCCCTCATTCGATTTTTATTGCAGTACGGCACACGTCATTTTAAACATCAAAACGACTTACGCATTTCCCGCTATCAACTGCTGTTGATGCGTGAAACCGAGTTGGCCTTAGCCGCTGCTTCTGCACGCTGGCAGGCTTCAGAGCGAATTGGACAACAACTTAAGCAGCTCGGCCATTTAAAAAGTTTGCCCGAAGTGGAAATGCCCCGTGGATTGAATGCGGTGCTTAGGGATTATCAGCGAGAGGGTCTTAATTGGCTGCAATTTCTAAGGAAAAGTCACTTTGGCGCTGTTCTTGCTGATGACATGGGCCTTGGCAAAACGGTGCAAACCCTGGCACACCTGCAAGTCGAAAAAGAGCAAGGACGTGTCAACCGGGCCAATCTTATTGTGGCACCCACAAGCCTCGTTTTAAATTGGTTTGAAGAAGCCAGGCGCTTTACCCCCAAACTAAAGGTGTTGGTTTTTCATGGCGCAAGCAGGCACGCTGACGAATTCGATGATTATGATCTGGTCGTTTCTACTTATGGCTTAATTCAGCGAGACAAGTCTCGGTTTTTAGATTATTCCTTTTACTATCTAATTTTGGATGAGTCGCAGTCCATTAAAAATGCAAGAACCAAAACCACACAAATTATCCAGCAAATTAAGGCTGAGCATCGCTTGTGCCTATCGGGAACGCCACTTGAGAATCATCTCGGTGAACTTTGGTCCCTTTTTCATTTCTTAATGCCAGGTTTATTGGGTGATGCCAAACAATTTCGCCAATTTTTCAAAAATCCTATTGAAAAGGAAGGCGACCTGGAAAGAAGGCAGCTTTTGGCCAAGCGTGTTCAACCGTTTATTCTTAGACGCACTAAAAACCAAGTTGCGCAGGAATTACCGGCCAAAACTGAAATGACGCGTACCATTGAACTGTCCGGATCACAAAGGGACCTTTATGAAGCCATTCGCATGAGCATGGAAAGAAAAATTCGCGAAGCCATTGCCAAACAAGGAATGGAAAAAAGCCATATCCTCCTTTTGGATGCACTGTTGAAATTAAGGCAAGTCTGTTGTGATCCCAAATTGCTATCAATGCCCGAAGCCGAAATGGCTTATGGGAATTCCGCAAAACTAAAAGCTTTACTCGAGTTACTGGACAGTTTGCTGGAAGAGGGAAGACGCGTTCTTATTTTTTCCCAATTTACTTCCATGCTGAAATTGATAGAGGAAGAGCTTAAAGGTCGAAACTACGAATATCTTAAATTAACAGGACAAACCCAAAACAGGCAGGCTTTGGTCAATCGCTTCCAAGAAGGAACTACGCCTATATTTTTAATCAGTTTGAAAGCGGGTGGAACTGGTTTAAATCTAACGCGTGCCGACACAGTCATTCATTATGATCCCTGGTGGAATCCTGCTGTTGAAGATCAGGCAACAGACAGAAGTCATCGGATTGGTCAGGAAAACCCTGTCTTCGTCTATAAATTAATAACCGCAGGCACAGTGGAAGAAGCCATTCTCGCTATGCAAAATAAAAAGAGGGAGTTATTTGAAGGAATATTGTCGGACAACCGGGATGCAATGATTAATTTAAGCACGAAAGACATTGAGCAATTTTTTGCTCCTTTGCCTAATCACTAAATGCTTCGCTCAGTTTAACTCTAACTTCTAAGGCTTTGATAAAATTTTTTTTCCAGCCAATTGCAAACCAGAACATCATAGCCTATTCTTTTTGTGAGAAAAATTATGGAGAAACTCTCATGAAACAATGGAAGGCCTTAGTTGCATTTGTGTTAGCTGTTCTGTTTATTCCCGCTGCATTAGCCCAATCTCCAGCAGGGACCTGGACAACTATTGATGATAAAACCGGCAAGAAAAGAGCGGTTATTCGTCTTAACGTCTCTGGTGGTACTTTGAATGGAACGGTTGTAAAAGTGTATCCTCAACCTGGTGATACCGGTGTTTGCTCCAAATGCCCTGGTGCTTTCAAAAATAAACCCATCCAAGGTTTACAAATTGTGTGGGGCTTAAAAGATAAAGGCAATGGTGAATGGGACGGTGGTCAAATCCTAGATCCTAAAACCGGAAAAGTCTATCGTGCCAAAATGACTGTTCAAGGCAACAAACTCTATGTTCGTGGCTATGTTGGCATGTCCATGCTCGGACGTACGCAAGTTTGGGTTCGCTAATAGAATTGAGTTGATGTAAAAAAAAGGCACACCCAGGTGTGTCTTTTTTTTTATTCAGCATTACAATAGCAGCAGTTCGCAGATTATTATTCGATTATGGCCGCCGAAATCAAAGTTCGAAAAGACACAGTCAACACCTTAAAAGCACCGCCTCATTCCGCTGAAGCGGAACAAGCCATTATTGGCGGATTGATGCTGGATAATCATTCTTGGGATGTCATCAGTTTAAAATTATGTGAAGCCGATTTTTACCGCACCGAACACCGGGTTTTGTTTCGCGCCATCAGTGATTTGGCTAAAAAAGATCAGCCATTTGATGTAGTAACCTTATTGGATATTTTAAAATCCAACCATCAACTCGATGATGCAGGTGGCGAAACTTATCTGTTTGAATTGGCAAACAATACACCGAGTGTCGCTAACATCAGTGCTTACGCGGATATCGTTCGCGAAAAATCGGTGCAAAGACAGCTCATCACTGTGGCCAATGAAATTGCTGATTCGGCATATAACACCTTGGGGAGGGATGTAACTGAATTATTGGACGCCGCTGAAACCAAGGTATTTGCCATTGGTGAACAAACAGGAGGGGATGGCGGTCCTGAAAGCATCAAATCCATTCTGGTCAAAACGGTTGAAAAAATTGATATGCTTTATAACAATGGCGATGCCTTAACGGGTTTAGCCACAGGCTTAAAGGATTTCGACGAAAGAACTTCGGGTTTACAGCCTTCTGATTTGATCATCGTAGCGGGACGTCCTTCTATGGGAAAAACCAGCTTGGTCATGAATATGGCTGAACATGCTGCCATTCAAGGTGGAAGGCCTGTGTTGGTGTTTTCCATGGAAATGCCTGCAGATTCCCTGGCTATGAGAATGATGTCGTCCTTAGGCCGGATTGATCAACATCGACTCCGCACCGGAAAATTACAAGACGACGATTGGCCAAGGGTCACATCCGCTGTGCATTTACTGTCCGAAGCGCCCTTGTTTATTGACGATACTCCAGCTTTAACGCCGGCTGAAATGCGTGCCCGCGCCAGACGTTTGGCCAAAGAACATGGCCAATTAGGGCTTATTGTGGTGGATTATTTACAATTGATGAAAGTTCCTGGCTTTAAAGCCGATAATCGCACAGCTGAAATTTCAGAAATTTCACGAAGCCTTAAATCTTTAGCCAAAGAATTGGAAGTACCAGTGATTGCGTTGTCGCAATTGAATCGAAGCCTTGAGCAACGTCAGGATAAACGGCCGGTGATGTCCGACTTGCGCGAATCCGGTGCAATTGAGCAGGATGCCGATTTGATTTGCTTCATTTATCGGGATGAAGTCTACAACGAAGACAGTCCTGACAAAGGAGTTGCCGAATTGATCATAGCCAAGCAGAGAAATGGCCCTATCGGTAAAGTACGAGTGGCCTTTCTTGGTCAATACACACGCTTTGAAGATTTGGCTTTTAACGGCTACCAGGGAGTTGACGAATAACGTGACAAGACCGACCCGTGTGCAAATTGATGCCAAAGCACTAGTGCACAATCTAAATGCAGTGAAGCGCTATGCACCAAACAGCAAAGTCATTGCCATGGTGAAAGCCAATGCCTATGGTTGTGGCCTTGCTTCGGTCATTCCTGTTTTGGAAGGGCAAGTGGATGCTTTTGGAGTGGCTTGCATTGAAGAGGCAATGGCCATTCGCTCCCTTGGTAGCCGAAGTGATTGCGTTCTGTTTCAAGGCGTGTTTAGCGCGGATGAGCTGCAGTTGGCTTCCACACATCAATTTCAATGCGTGATTCATCAGCCGCATCAATTACAGTGGCTGTTAAACCAAACTCTTCCCAGCAAAATTAAAGTATGGGTGAAGGTGAACACAGGCATGCACCGTTTGGGTTTCCCTACTCAGGACATTTATGAAATCATTGAGGCTTTAAGCCATTGCCCATGGGTGGATTCTGAAATTGGTTTAATGACTCATCTGGCTTGTGCAGATAATCCTAAGGAACCCAGCAATGAAAGACAGCTCCGCCTCTTTAATGAGCTTAGTCTTCCTTCGGTGAAACTCACCAAAAGCATCTGTAATTCGGCAGCAATTATGTCTTTTCCTGATGCTCACGCTGAGGTAGTCCGTCCAGGCATCATGCTTTACGGCGTTTCTCCTTTTGCTGAAACAACGGGGCAAGACATCGGTCTTATGCCAGTAATGCGTTTTATTTCTGCCATTAGTGCTATCAACCATTATCCAGATAAGGCGCGAATTGGCTATGGGGGCGTCTGGCAAACCTCAAGACCTTCAACCATTGGCATTGTGGCAGTGGGTTACGGTGATGGTTATCCAAGACACATTGCCGCCAACACAGCCGTTTGGATTAATGGCTTTAAAGCCCCTATAGTCGGGCGAGTGTCCATGGATATGCTAACGGTCGATTTGACGGATGCTCCTGACGTAGCTGTAGGCGATGTTGTTGAATTGTGGGGACCACATATTCCAGTGGAATCAATTGCTTCTTCAGCAGGAACCATTGCTTACGAATTACTTTGCCAATTTTCTCCCCGCATCCGTCAGATATAAAGGTTTAAAATTGGACAAAATATGGATAATATCTAATCGTAATGCTAGAATGGCAACCGATTTTACAATGATACTCAGGTGAATCATGAAAAAAATAGCAATAGTATCTCTTTCTTTATCCATGTTTCTTGCCGGTTGTGCGCAAGTGACCAATGAAGGGGTGGGTACTGTCACAGGTGGCGTTATTGGGGGACTCATTGGTAGCCAGTTTGGTGGAGGCTCTGGAAAAGTTGCTGCTGCTGCCGGTGGTGCTTTATTAGGAGCATACCTTGGTGGCAATATTGGCCGTACCATGGATCGTCTGGACAGACTTGAAATGCAAAAAGCTCTGGAAACTGCACCAACCGGAAGAGCGGTGGTTTGGCAAAATCCAGACACCGGTTACCGCTACACCGTTCAACCAACAAGAACTTATTACAGCAACAGCCAGCCTTGCCGAGAATACATCACAAGAGCAATGATTGGTGGAAAATCCCAGCAAATTTATGGGAAAGCTTGCCGTCAAGCAGATGGTTCCTGGAAAGTTGCCAGTTAAAAATGAACTCTGCCCTTTCTTTGGAGGGGCAGAGCTTCTTCTAATGTGAATTTATTGGGAGCCCATATTACAAGAGATCTGCTCTTCGCTTTTGACCTCTTCTGTACCGTAGGCATTTTTTAGGTTCTCAATGAATTGAGCCGTATTCGTTTTTTCTTCTCTTTCTTCGGCTTTAAACTTTAATCGATGTTGGTTAATGACGTTCTGGTTCTTCTCAAGCCAGGTATTTAACACTTCACCAACTTGTTTGCCATGGTTTGTAGGGTCTTGCAGAAGCGTTTTCAACTCTCCCAAGGCTGAAATTTTCCTTTCGGGGCTGCGCATGAATGGATTCCAGCTGGATTGAAGCCCTTTAATATGTTGTTCAAGTTCTCCCAACAGTTGACTTATTTTACCTTGCGAAGCCTCTTTTCCATTGGTGGAAACAGTTTTTTTGGTTTGCTGCAACTGTTCCTTCATATTTTGCGTAATCTGCCTCGACGCTGCATTCGTGGGTGCCTTTGTTTTAATCGATGATGGATTCTTCAATGAAACATCAGAATGGTTAGCCTGGGTTGCAACAGCGCCTGTAGCTTTTACTTGAGGTGGGGTAGCACTTTGTTTTTGTGTAACCTGTGCATGGGACTTTGTCTGGTTCGTATGACCGATTGCTGCCTTGCTATGCGTTTCGGAGGGAGTATGGCTTGCGGTACCAATCGGCCCCATGGCAGGATTTGGGAAGGATGTTTGGCTTTGAGTTGGACCCTCTCTGTTCATGCCACGGATTGGCGTTGATTGAGTCGTGGGGCCTTGTTTGCTCATGTCAAAATTCGAGGAAGACGGTTGACTGTGGCTAGGGCCTTGTCTACTTGTGCCATGAGTCTGCGAAGGCGTATGGCTGGAAGTATTCATCGATTCCATGGCATTAATCGGGGATGAAACACCTCTTGCCCCTCCCATGGCATGAGTCTGGCTTTTAGACTGGGATGAAACACCTCTTGCCCCTCCAATGGCATGAGTCTGGCTTTCAGACTGGGATGAAACGCCTCTTGCCCCTCCCATGGCATGAGTCTGGCTTTCAGACTGGGATGAAGCGCCTCTTGCCCCTCCCATGGCATGAGTCTGGCTCTGAGTTGCTGGCTGAGGATTCGGTGGAGTCCACATAACATGAGTCTGGCTTTGAGTTTGACTTGGAGTACCAATTGGTCCCATCGCATGGTTTTGTGTGTCTGCTTTATTTTGAGTGGTAGCGCTCTGGACTGCTTGTTGTTGTTTGCCAAAATTAAACTGCGCTGCAAACGCTTTGCCTAAGGCAACTTGCACAGTGGGGCTGGAATTAACCAAGGCATTTGGGTCAGAAATGTGTAATCCACAACCACTTCCTTCGTTCTCATCTGAGTAATAATACCTTCCACGGGAACTTGCATTGTATAAAGTCAGGTGTTTGCTGGCTTCGGCCAGCTCTCCCTCTCGGTTGAAAACGCTTTCTAATTTCTTTTGCCCTGCCTGAATCGAAGTAAGGCCTGGTTGAACCGGGCAAATGGATGATTCTGACACTAATCCACTACCAATATGTGGGTATTGAAACTTTGAACCTGAAAATAACTCTGGCAGTACTGTGTCTGTCATAAGCGCAGGCATCCTATCTTCCAGGTGAGTCGGGTATATCGAAGTGACTGAACCAGCTAAGGCGGGGGAATTGAATATCTTATCTTCAAGGACTTGCCCTTCAATTTTAACGCGCCATTGTCCAGGTGCAGTTGTACTTTCATAAAGGCTAATGCCATCGTTTTCTACTGCAAGTTGAGCTTTGAGCTCGCTCATTACTAATTCGGCAGTTTGCTTGTCATAAGGGGGGAGAACAACTGGTTATTTGCAGAATTTTCTTTCCAATCACTTTTAAGCTTGGGATGCAAGGAAGCCAAAATTTGAGTGGCAATTCTTCTTTTTGCGGAGTCAGACAGGTTTATTTTCTCCCTTTTTGAGGAGGACTGTGTAGTAGTTGCAGCCTGACTTAAATTCGCATCCTGTTTTTGTGTTTCAGGATGAACGGAGACTTTGTTAGACATGTAAGGGTTTGGCGATGCCTGAGATGGCGTTCCAGTGACATTTTGCGTTTTTGATGTAGGGACTGCTTGATTCACGGCATCTCTAGATTGAGGTGTAGCCATGGTGTAAAGGTGCGCTTCACTATTATCCTGCGAAACCGGCTTAGGTGTGGCGTTGTTAGTCGCTCCTCTAGATTGAGGCGACGCCATGGTGTAAAGATGTGCTTCACTATTTTCCTGTGGAGCGGGCTTAGGCGTTGCATTGTTAGTTGCTCCTCTAGATTGAGGTGACGCCATGGTGTAAAGGTGTGCTTCACTATTTTCCTGTGTAGCGGGCTTAGGCGTTGCATTGTTAGTTGCTCCTCTAGATTGAGGTGACGCCATGGTGTAAAGGTGTGCTTCACTATTTTCCTGTGTAGCGGGCTTAGGCGTTGCATTGTTAGTTGCTCCTCTAGATTGAGGTGACGCCATGGTGTAAAGGTGTGCTTCACTATTTTCCTGTGGAGTGGACTTAGGCGTTGCATTGTTAGTTGCTCCTCTAGATTGAGGTGAAGCTATGGTGTAAAGGTGTGCTTCATCATTGTCAGCTAAAACAGCTGTAGATGCCCGGTTGCTTTTTGGCTCTGGGTTGGTTTGAGCCTGAGCATTTCCAGGGTAAGAGGTGCTGGGTTGTGGATAGCCTATTCCAGATGAAGGAGTGACTCCAATGGCCTGATTGTGAACACTGGCTGCCCAAATAGCCTGCGCTTGATAAGCATTCGCTTGTTGTCCAATAGCATAATATGAAGCTGGGTCCACAGGTGCTGTTTGCGCAATCGGCTGCACAAAATTAGTTGGCGTGGGTTGAACAGCATTGGCTGCCCAAATAGCTTGCGCCTGGTATGCATTGGCTTGTTGCCCAATAGCATAATAGGAAGCCGGATTCACAGGAGCCGTTCCGGTCACCGGCTGCGCAAAATTAGTTGCCGTGGGTTGAACAGAATTGGCCGCCAAAATGGCCTGTGCTTGGTATGCATTGGCTTGTTGCCCAATAGCATAATAGGAAGCCGGATTCACAGGAGCCGTTCCGGTCGCCGGCTGCGCAAAATTAGTTGCCGTGGGTTGAACAGAATTGGCCGCCAAAATGGCCTGTGCTTGGTATGCATTGGCTTGTTGCCCAATAGCATAATAGGAAGCCGGATTCACAGGAGCCGTTCCGGTCGCCGGCTGCGCAAAATTAGTTGCCGTGGGTTGAACAGAATTGGCTGCCGAAATGGCCTGTGCTTGGTATGCATTGGCTTGTTGCCCCACAGCATAATAGGAAGCCGGATTTACAGGAGCCGTTCCCGTCATCGGCTGTGCAAAATTAGTTGGCGTGGATTGAACAGCATTGGCTGCCAAAATGGCCTGCGCCTGATAAGCATTAGCTTGCTGACCAATGGCATAGTAGGAGGCTGGGTTGACTTCAGGCGTTTGCGCCATTGGCTGAACATAATTCGTCATGGGTTGGACAAAATTGCCCTGGGTAACTGGGACTTGGTAAGGATTTGCCTGCGCAACCCCAAAGCTATACCCAGAGGCCAGATTAGGATTATTCGGCCATTGGGCCTGTCCCATGGCAGCATTGGCAGCGACAGGAGTAGGATTGCTTTGGAGTGGCTGGACAACCTGATTCGCGGTTGGACCAATGTTTGTGAAATCAAATGTTGGATCGTAACTGACCTGATGTCGCTGGACTCTAAAAGGCAAGGATTCCGCGGCAATTATATTGGCCTGGCTGTCATCAAAATAATGAATGTCCGTTGTAGGTTGAATGATATTCTGATTCGACATGCATTGATGTAAAAAGCTCAGCTGACCATTTTTATGAATGTTTTGCTGCTGAAGAGTGGCTATAGTACCGTTAAATTCATCCGCACTGGAAGCATTGATCCAGCTTACTAAGACAGGTGTATTAGATCCTTTCACCTGATATGTTGTGACAGCATAGGGTCCAGAGTATTGAGTGTTTACAGGTGTGAATTCTTTATCTCCAAGCATTCTGGAAAGAAACCCGGCCACCATGCTGGGGTTATTGTGGAAGGTTGCAATGGCAGAGGCTTGTTGATCATTATGGATGAAGAAGGATTCAGCTCCTGGTTTACGATTTCTATCGAACTCCTCTTTTCCCAGTTGATACATGTCCGCTTCACTTGCATTGGGAAATAAGGCTCTTTCCGTGTGTTTAAAAGTATGATTGACAGTTAAGGTTTGATCAAAATCAAACAAATGGACAGTATTTGGCATTTTTGGTCACAATTGATCAATATATAATTAAATGTAGCAAGTTAATACAATGATAGCAGAATATAAGCGAAAAATAATCCATTTTGTACAAATTATAGAAAATGTAAAAACTGATTGTGCTATATATTAAATAAGAATGGATGAAATCCCCATTTTAAGGATTGGGAGTTTTACTATGGCTCACCTAATTTTTTCAGCTTTGCCACAACCCAGGCGTTCTATTATTTACGTAAGCCCAACCCTTACAGCTGCTGAATGCGTTAAAAAAATGACTGAGGATGATATTGGAGCGCTGGTTGTAAGGGATGAAGAGAAACTTTACGGTATTGTTAGCGAGCGGGATGTGCTGCGCGCCTGTCTTTATAATGGTTTGAATCCTTTTAGTACCCCCGCAGCGGATATAGCTTTTACCGCAGTAAGTTTATTAAATTTATTTGATCCCGTTGAAAAAGCGATGGAAGTCATCACCCAAACCAAACGAAGACATGTACTGATTGAAGACAAAGGTGAAATTGTTGCCATTCTTTCTATTGGGGACTTGCTGCTTCACCTGCTGGAAGATAAGACTCGCGTCATCGAGCAGTTAGAAAATTATATTCACACCTATTAAGCTATCTGTCTCGCATTCATCTCAGTGATTGGGTTGTCACTCCTGAAAAATAATGTATAGTGGAGCATTATGAATGAAGGGTTTGAGTATGCGACTGATACTAAAGTGTTTTTTTAGCATTCTCTTGAGTCTTTTTTTGATCGCTTCCTGGGCAAAAGATTCGACTTCCACATGGGTTAAGCAAACCGACAAGCAACTTAAGATACCGGTTTATTTATTTTTATCCTCTACCTGTCCTTATTGCCATAAGGCGGATGAATTTTTCAAGACTCTTGAAGCTTCTCCCTGGCTTGAGGTTCATCGATACTTCATAAACACCGATAAATCAGCCTTAGCGACTTTTAATAATTTTCTTGTGCAACAAAACAGCAGTAATTTTAGCGTTCCTGCGTTCTTTTTTTGCAATTCACACTGGATCAGTTTTGCGGATGCACAAAGCACCGGGAAAACTCTGTTGCGGGCTTTAACCTTTTGTCGAGACGAAGTACAGAAAAATGGTCAGTTAACTGAAACAACAACAAAGGTTTTGCGCCAATGGGCCAATGCCAACTGGTATGAAAACAGCATTACTGAATATCCTTCGGCCGCCAATTTTATTGTATTGATGGCGATAAGTGATAGTTTAAATCCATGCTCCCTTTTTTGTTTTCTGGCCTTGTTTGCTTTTTTATGGTTAGTTGACAATCCGCGACTAAAAGTGGTTGCGGGTTTCTGTTTTATCTTTGCTGTGGCTTTGATGCATGCCTTACAACAAATTCCAAATGCCCTGTTCATCCAGTGGTTGAGCTGGATGCGCTTGCCTGCAGCCTTCATTGGTTTAGCATTGGCTGCATACGCCTTGAATTATTTTCGCAATTTAACCCGCCAAAGGCCCTATGCTTTTTTAATGTTGGTGGTATTGAGTGCGCTGGCAATACAGGCCTTTATGCAAATCTGTCTACCTAATTTTTCTCTTATTTTTGAACAGTGGCGAGTTAATCAGCCATTTTCCAAAGCAGAGGTCATTCTGCTGGAAATCATTTACCAACTGATATATGTCATGCCCCTGCTGATTGCCATGTTGATTTTCGGGTGGTTGCCCAGGGCAAATCGGGTTAAAAGACACAGTAAAACCTTAAGCAAAACCGCGCAACTGTTGCTGTTATTGACAGCGCTTTTACTAGTAATTTATCCGGTCTGGCTCTCAGTTTTTGGCATTTCAGTGCTGGTGTTGGCCGTAGCTATCCTTGCTGCTGTTATCTTTCGCTCAAAGGATCCGCTCTTTTTCTAGAGCAGGTTTATTGAAGTGCTGCCACCTCTAACTTTGGGCCACCCAGCCTGATCTCCTCCAGGGATTGATTAATTTCTTTCAATCGTTTGGTGTCGGCCCCGTTCACATCTACGATGATTTGCAAGATGTCTTTAATGGCTGAATCTTGTTCACGTTTGAGGCTGGTGGAGAAAAAGCCATATTCTCGGGAATGAAGCTGCTGTTGGAGGGCACTAATCATCTCCTTCAACCCTGTTTTTCCAGTTAAAAAATCATCCACGATTCTCTTATACAGAACAGGGATATCTTCTTGGCGCTCGTTGAACATAAGCCGCATATTATAAAAGCACATTTGCTCCTGGATTCGTTTCTCCAGGTTATTAACAGCTTCCTGCCTTCGGGAGCTGCGGCCAGAAATGGCATGGAATTGGTTCCAGTTGTTGATTGCCTCCTGAACATTTTGCAGCAGAGCAAGTGTTTTTTCAGGATGGCGGTAATTGCCAAACTTGGAAAACCGTTCCACCACCTCATGTAGGCGAAGCGTTCGATCAGAAGGATAGTCAAAAATAACGGAACTTTCCTTTTGCCATTTCATCCATTCATCATTGATTAAAGATTGCATTTGATAGTGAGTGTGTAAAGCTGGGGCGTGAGCCTTGATATACTCGAGTGTGACACTTCTTGGGTCTAATCGGTTAATGCTGATGTAATCCTTGATAAGAGCTGTCAACTCAATCATGTTCTGATCCGAATAAATTCGTTTATTTTCGGAAAGAGCGAAGTAGGGAATTTTTGTATGATTATTGATGATTCCCAAATCCCTGAAAAAGGCCATAGCTTGGTTGGTTTGTTCATAATCCGGTTTGAAATGCCCACTGCCACCATCGATCATCTGCGGTTCTCCACGAGGAATTTCCGCTTGCCCAGCCATAAACATTGGCAAATGGGAATAACTGTCGGCGTAGGAGGGGTGCAAAATGGCTTCGGGATCAAACAATATCGAAGTCCGGTCTGGAGCCAGGCTTCGTCCAAGGAAAAAGCTGCCATTGCAGTGAACGGTATAAATGCCACGTTGTTTATAATCTTCATCCTGCATCGTGAATGTGTCTTTCGCTTTGATGGCCAATTTATCGGTGGAGACGTAATCAAAACCCAGTCTTCTCTCGTCTTGTTTTCCAGTAATTTTAAATTTTATCAGTTTGGATTGATAAGGAAGAATTCGAAATTCCTCCAGTTCCTCGGCGGAGTAACTCTTCTCTTCAACCTTTGAGCGATAGGCCCAGAAATTATCTTCTGAATCTCGGCCTCCCAGTTTTAACAGATTGGCACTGCGTTTTAAGTTGGAATGAAATTTATTAAACTGTTCCTGAATTTCTTCTGAAGGGCGTTCCTGATGACTTACAAACAAGTTCACTGGATCATTGCTTACATCCCCGGGTTGTGGACGAGCCCAGGGCATAAAAAAAGAGTCATAGGGACGAATTTTTTCTCTTAATGCTATTTTTTCTCGAATTTCTTCCGCGTCTTTCCCGTTAATAATGTGAGCAATGACGTCGATGACTGAAGAAGCTAATTCTTGATGATTAGGGCTTGATGGCTGTGATTCAGCATGATGAAGCAAATGAATAAGATGATCAAAGCGTTCATAAATGGTTCTAGCATTGTACACGCTTCTTAGGAGCTGTTCGGCTTCCTTGTCAGGATTCGTTTTGGTCTTCCTTTTCCAATCGTCTACCGACAAGAGAGTTGGAAATGGCATAGTTGCTTCACTCGTAATAATACTACACTAACTATAGTTTAGAAAATTAACATTAAGTTAAAATTAAAAGCGGGTAGAAAAGTGAAAAAACAAAAATCTGGACAGGGAATTCCCTCTTTTTTTCCCATTCCCTACGAAGTTGAAGCAGGAAAGATCTATTACTGGTGCAGCTGCGGTAAAAGCAAACAACAGCCTCTTTGCGATCAAAAAAGTTGCGACAATCAATCCATTCCATATCGGGCTATACTTACAGAGACCCTCTATTTTTGTGGTTGTAAACAAACTAGAAATCCACCACTTTGTGATGGGTCACATGCCAAATTAATGCTCGATTACATAAGAAGAAAACAGAAAAATACTTAAGGAAGAGAAAAAAAGGATTTGAATGATGCTTGATCAACAATCTAAAAAGAAATCAGCTCACACGCTCAGTGAGTATGAAAAGCAGTGTCATAAATTACAAACCGAAGTCAATGTTTTGAAAAAAGCGATTGACCAATTGACTACTCTCCCAAGCGGCATCCATTTGGATTTGGATAAGCATTTAGTTGATCTCAAAAAGGCTCTTAAAAAGAATAAAGACTCCAAAGCCATTCAATCTCGGGTAGCCTCCCTGGTAGACGTGATGTCACATTTACAACAGCAAAGGCAGGACGAAAAAATTCTAATAACCGATTTCATCCACCAGGGTGCAAATCTATTGCATGAAATGCTGATTGAATTTAAGGATAAAGCGGCTTTTGAAAAAATGGAGCAATTACTAAAAACGGATGCAGATGAAAGAAAATTAATTAAGGAATTTGGCAAATTACTTACAGAATGCATCACCACAGTTGCGAAGCAGATTGAATATTGCGAGCAACATCATCACCATTTTTCTTCGAAACAAGTTAACAATCTCAACACAAAACTAAATGCAATCCTGCATATTTTGCTTGATAATTTACCAGCTCCTGAGCACCTTAAACCAAAGCAGGAAATGCTAAGGCTCAGTTTGGAAGAGGACTTAACGGAAGAGACTCTCATAACCATCGTTGATGAGTTGAAAGAACTTGTTATAAACAGCTATCAACATGAACAGCATCACTTGAAAGCTTTTGTTTCGGAGTTTTCTCAGCATTTGCGTGATTTGGATAAATATTTAAGGTCAACCACCGCTGACCTTGAGCTAGCTGAACAAGAAACGCAACACTTTGAAGAAGAGGTCAATTTAAACATTCAGAACATTAAGCAAGTGCTCAAGGAGTCAGATTCAACTGGGCAGCTCAGTGAACAGCTTAATGCAAGTTTGGCCGCCATAAAATCCCACACGAGTCATTATGTTGAAAATGAACTCACTCGTTTGGCAAATTATGAGCAACGCATTTTGGTTTTGCAGGATAAGATTTTAGAAACTGAACATGGGGCAGAGGATATAAAGCGCATGCTCTCTTTTGAGCAGATAAGAAATAACATTGACCCTCTAACGGGTTTGCCCAATAAAATGTCTTACCAAGAGCGTATTCAGGAAGCTTATAACCGATGGCGACGCGGTTTTGGCGAATTGTCTCTGGCAATTGCCAATATGGATAATTTTAAATCAATAAATGACCACTGTGGTCATCTAATTGGTGATAAAATTTTAAAGGAAATCGCCAGGATATTTCGCACTTCAATCCGCGCTGTCGATTTTCTTGCTTGTTATGGGGGTGAGGAATTCGTCTTTATTTTTGAACGAACTCAACTGCATCACGCAGTGAAAGTGGCTGAAGGGCTACGCAATGCGATAGAAGGCAATGCTTTTTATATGAATAACCATAAAATTCTTGTTACCGTTTCATTCGGTTTAACGAACCTTCAACATGGCGATAATCTCGAAAGCCTGTTCAAACGAGCCGATGCTGCATTGTTTGAGGCTAAACAATCCGGGCGTAATTGCATTGTAAGTTTTAAATAACTTGATCTAGTCTTATCAATTTGGGATCATCTTTGCCAGTGCCTATGGGGTTGGTGTTAGTATGAGTAAATTAAAAAGTATTCCTGTTGTGGTTGAAAGTGGACAGAAATATCGCACTGAGCAGGGTGTGGTTGCCATTAAAGATGGAATTAAATCAACAGAGCAATTGACAGAACGCTTGCCCAAACCAAAGTGGTTGCGCATCGTCAATCATACAACCCCCGCCTATCAGGAAGTGAAGCAGCAAGTGGTAAAACACAGGCTCGCTACGGTTTGCGAGGAAGCCAAATGTCCAAATATCGGTGAATGCTGGTCACACGGCACTGCAACCATCATGCTCATGGGGGCCGTTTGCACCCGGGCTTGTCGCTTTTGCGCGGTTGATACCGGAAATCCTCATGGCTGGCTTGACGCGAATGAACCTGAGAACACAGCAAATACCGTAGCATTAATGAATTTGGAGTATGTTGTACTGACGTCAGTGAATCGGGATGATCTTCCTGATGGCGGGGCAAAGCACTATGCCGATACCGTAAGGGCAATTAAGGCTCGTTGCCCACAAACCAAAGTGGAAGTGCTAACGCCCGACTTTCAGGGCATCGAAGCATGCATAGCGCTGTTATTGGACAGTGGAGTCGATGTTTTTGCCCAAAATGTAGAGACTGTGGAGCGATTGACGCATCCTGTTCGCGATAATCGCGCCGGTTATTGGCAAACTTTGAATGTATTGGCTTATGCCAAGAAATATCGTCCTGACGTGCTTACTAAAACCAGTTTAATGTTGGGTTTAGGTGAGACCGATGAGGAAATTATTAAAACAATGGATGAATTGCGAGCTCAACATGTAGATATTTTAACACTCGGCCAATATTTACAACCCACCAAAAATCACTTGCCAGTGGCTCGCTACGTAACCCCCGAGCAATTTCTTCAATTTCGCGAGATCGGTTTGCAAAAAGGCTTTTTCGAAGTGGCCTCAGGTCCTTTGGTGCGTTCAAGCTATCGAGCTGACCGTGTCTTTAAACGCGATAACTTAGGTTTATAACATAAGGAAAGATCGTGTCAGTTCCTTTAATTCCTATTATTTTATGTGGCGGGGCAGGTTCACGATTGTGGCCAGTCTCTCGCGAATTACACCCTAAGCCGTTTATTCGTCTGGCTGATGGCCAAAGCTTGCTGCAAAAAACATTTTTGCGTGCAGCCTCCCTAAGAGGGGTTGAGGACATTCTAACGGTTACCAACCGTGACTTATTTTTTAAAACCGAAGACGAATTCCGCGAGGTACAAACACAAGCTTTAAATTTATCTTTTATTTTAGAACCCTTCGGTCGTAACACGGCTGCCGCGATAGCTGCTGCTGCCTTGCAAATCCATGATGAGTATGGACCTGAGGCAAGGGCTTTGGTATTGCCCGCTGATCATCTTATCTCAAATCAGCAAGCTTTTGCTTTGGCTGTAAATCAGGCACTGGATTTAGCGGCTGATGAGCGCATTGTGACGTTTGGCATTCAACCGCAATCACCCGAAACAGGTTATGGTTACATTGAAGCCCAAGGCAACCAGGTGTTGCGTTTCGTTGAAAAACCAAATCTTGAAAATGCCAAAGAATATTCAAAGAGCGGCCGTTTTCTCTGGAATTCCGGAATGTTTTGTTTTCGCGCCCAAACCATGTTGTCGCAAATGGAAGTTCATTGTCCGGAAATTCTCCTTAAAACTAAAAGTTGTTTGGAGGTTTCAAGATCGGCGCGCGGGAAGGGCTTTTTTCAACTTGAGCTTGAAAGCAATGGTTTTGCTGCAGTTCCGGATATTTCCATAGACTACGCAGTCATTGAAAAATCCTCTGCGATTTCGGTGGTTCCTTGTGATATTGGCTGGAGTGATATTGGTTCCTGGAGTGCGCTTGGTGATTTGGTTGAACCTGACGTCCGAGGCAATCGCGTGGAAGGTGAGGCTTTATTGCAAGACGTTTCCGATTGCTATATTCGCAGCCAGGATCGTTTGTTGTGTGCCATAGGTGTCGATAATTTATTTATTATTGACACTCCGGACGCGCTATTGGTCGCCGACAAATCCCGAGCCCAAGACATTAAAAACATTTATCTGCAACTGAAAGAGCAGGGCCATGAAGCCCATAAACTGCACAGAACCGTTCATAGGCCTTGGGGTTCTTACACCGTATTGGAAGAGGGGCCACGCTTTAAAATCAAACGAATTGAAGTAAGGCCTAATGCCAGCTTAAGTTTGCAGATGCATTACCACCGAAGCGAACACTGGATTGTGGTAAGCGGGATGGCTAAAGTCATCAATGGCGATCAGGAAATGTTTGTTAACACCAATGAGTCGACCTATATTCCTGCCGGTCATAAACACCGTCTGGAAAACCCAGGTGTCCTTCCTCTGGTCATGATAGAGGTACAAAGTGGCGAATACATGGGGGAAGACGACATTGTCCGATTTGAAGATGTCTATGGGCGAAGTTAGCTGCTAAAGGCATAAGGGTTTCCTTTAGCAGCTACTCGAAGGCTTATGAACCTAAATTTCTTATCAGGCAAGTTCAATACTTCGTCGTTTAAAACGCTGAGTTAAAGATCTTGCAAGAATAAACATCACCAGTCCTAAGCCTACTGAAGCTAAACCTATGCCGAGATAATACTGCTGATAAACGCCTATACTGGCTTCAGGCAATATATTGTCCTCAGGAAGTGCCACAAACGCTGCCAATCGACCTGAAATGGCATTCGACAGGGATGAGGCTATGTACCAAACTCCCATGGCAAAAGCAATTTGTTCGCTGTCGCAATACAGGCCAATCATGCTCAAACCAATGGCAGAAACCCATAACTCGGCCAATGTGATCAGCACATAACTTAAACCAATGTAGTTGCCATTGATCAAGCCATTGGAGGCCATTCTGCATGCAAAAGCCAACAGCAGCAAAGCGGCTCCAGCCAATAAGGTACCAGCCGCAAACTGGTAGGGAATGATGAATCGTGGAAAGCGCGCGTAGAAACGAGGCAATTGAGTTCCAAGAATAATGATCAATAAAGGATTTAGCATCTGGTATTGGGCAGGGGAGAGCGTGAAACCCAGGAAGTGCAAGTCGGAATTATTTTTTGCGAACAGCACCAATGTGCTATTCATTTGATTATAAATGACGAAAAACACCACGGCTTCAGCGATTAACAACAGTGCCAGCAATTGCTTGGACCGTATTTGGCCAGTTAAAGACAAAGTTCTCTTTAAAAACCATAAAATACCAAATATGCAAGCCGTTGTAAGAATCACACTGGCTTGGTAGACATGGGAATAGGCATATAAGGTGAATAAATAAATAACCAGTATATAAGCGGCTAGGGTCCACATGTTTTGTCTGGAAAACGGGCTTTTATCTTTTCCCCAAAGCACATTGTCATAGAGCGAATAGCGCTTGGCAAAATTAATCGCAGCAATGGATTTCCCTATAAAGACCAATGTCAAAACCGAAAGGGGCCCATAAGGGCTATCTAACAGCTTTGGCGCAATGAGTGCAGCCAATAATCCGCCTACATTAATGGCCATGTAATAAAAAGTCATGGCTGATTTCCCTGCAATGGCATCATTGGCATAAATATGCGATACCATGCTGGATGCCGTTCCCATCAGCAGGGAATTGGTAACCGGAATCAGCGCGTAAGCAGCGATAAAAAAGGTGTCGCCATGAGAAACCAAAGTGAATCCGCTTAACATTACCAGCAAATAGGCCAGAGCCAATAGGACACTGCCTAGCAGAATGGCACGGCGAATGCCAATGATTTTATCGGCCATAAAACCACCGAGAATGGGCATTAGGTAGCCTGTGGCCTGGCTTATCCCTATAAATGCATAGGCTTTTTCTTGAGAGTATCCTAAGCCATGGGTTAGTAAAGGCCTGGTAAGGAATAGAATCAGGATGGTGTTTAACGCATAAACCGAAAATTGGCTCCAGAACGTTATGAAAATAATGTTATTCGTTTGCTGCTGGCGGATGCTGAATTGCGGGAAGTAGCTCTTGATTGTTTGTGCCACCATATAAACTCCCTTTATAGGCAGAAATCCTTTTCCATAAACTACTGTAACTTAAGTTTATTTCTTAGCCAATATCACATCAATAATATGGGTATCATGATAGGGGAAGCTGAATATTTCATTAAAAAGACGCTTGATGCGGTTTAATAGGAAATTTTTCGGCAGCATGCGGATGGTCAAGCTGTTGAGGAACCAGGTGCCTTCAATGCCAAACTGGATTAATTCTTCAATATTGTTCAATACAATTGGAATGTATAAGCGCTCATGCCGGACAATTTTAAATTGATGCTGAGAAAACACATGCCTTAACTCATCAAGTCCCGAGGCAACAGTCGTATTTTTGGTGAGAGCTTTGTAATAATGTCCTACAACCGTGCTTTTTAATGTTCCTTGTGCTATGAATTCGGCAAGGTATTGCTGAGCTACCGGAAAGGATTCATAGGTTGTGGTAATAAGCGAAAAATAGCCGTTTGAGCGAGTTAGGAGATCGGCTTCATTAAATAAAGTCTGAATGGGGATGTAGGCATTGATGAAATGGGCCAATACCAAATCCTGGCTATGATGGGGGAGGAAGCGGCTTGCCTCTGTGGCGCTGCCTTCAATGGTGGTCAAAGTTAAGGCCTGGCGAGCAAGCTCCAGCATTTCCGAAGAAATGTCAATGCCCGTGAAATCGGCCTCAGGCATGCAATGTGTCAGTTGCGCCAAAAATGCACCGTCACCCACACCAAAGTCTAGTACTTTATAGTGTGGCCTTAACCCCAAATGTTCTCGTTTAATTTGTGCAATCGCTGCTCGATGACTTTGGCTTATCGAGCCAAAACGATCGGCTGTGGCATAATGGCCTGCAATTTCATTATACATGGCCTTTAAGGACACTACGCTTTCCAAGTTAGAAACATCCAAACAGTATATCTCTATTTAACAGCGTTTTGCGACTATTCTTTGCTGGAAAAAATGATTGACGGTGAATAAAGGGGCATTATGAGAGATAAATAAAAAGAGATTTTTTATTTATCTGATGTTATGATTCACCCAAAAAAACGTCATCTTCAAGGAGCTCAGGTTTGAAGGATTTCAAGTTTTTATTTGCTCTTATGTCATTGATTTGGTTTACGGATGCATACGCCTACCTGGATCCAGGTACTGGAAGCTTAATCATTCAATCCACAATTGCAGCGGTTACCGGCGGCCTTTTTGTTCTGAAAACTTATTGGCATAAATTAAAATCGCTGTTTTGCAGAAAACAAAATACAGCCGAGGAAGAAAAAAGCCAGAGTCCTGAGTCGCCGCATAATCATTAATACAATGGATTAAGAAACGGATGAGCTTTTTGATTGTAGAGATTGATCAATGATTCAAATAACCATACAGATTTTGCTGTTTACTGGCTGTTTTCTTCTGGCTCTACTCTTAATTCTCCCTTGTGCACGTTTATTCGGTATTCAAATCCTTTCATCGGAAAGGGATTCTCATCTTGATGGGATACGAGGAATAGCCGCAATGATGGTTGTATGCTGTCACATCAACCAACACCTGCTTTCTTTTTTTAATCTGACTCAATATGCCGATGTAGGAAACCGGTTCGGCTTACTCGGTGTTGAAATATTTTTTGGGTTAACGGCTTACTTATTCACCAAGAGGGCTTGGCAGGGGAAGTTTGATCCGGCAACTTTTTATATATCCCGAATTAGACGAATAGTCCCCCTATACCTCTTCGCCTGTTTAATGACTCTGGTTTTTACATTTTATTTTGCCGGGGTTCACATTCCGAAATGGTCATTGTTTATTAAGTATTGCCTCGATGTCATAAGCTTTGGCTTCATCAGCGACAGGAACTTGATGATTGAAGGTTTCAATGCCAAAGCTTTGATTGGTGTGGCCTGGTCATTGAGTTATGAATGGAAATTTTATCTGTTTTTGCCCGTTTTATATTATCTTTATCAGTATTCCAGCAGATTGGCGATGATGGTTTGTGCTGTTCTTTTCCTGTTGGCGGCCCGGGATTTTTACGAAGCCGGAGCCGTATACTGGCCCTTTTTTATGATTGGCAGCAGCGCTGCTGTAATCACTTCATTTTGTAATGTGAATTCCGCTTCAATTAAGCGATTATTTTCCATCCTATTTTGGCTTTTTTTATCGTTAACATTGTTCTTCCCCAATTTTTCCTATCAGCATTTTTTATTGCTTTTTCCAGCTTTTATTTTCTTATTGTTAGGCGAGCCGAGCATATTGACCATTCGTCCACTCGTTGCTTTAGGACGGGTAAGTTACAGCATTTATTTGCTCCAGTATCTGGTTTTAATGCCTGTTGTGACTATTTGCTGGAGCAAGGATATTAAAACAGCAGGTCCTATTCTTAAATTTGCTGCAGCCTATTCCGTGGTCTGTATCCTCATACCATTCGCGTGTTTTACCTACAAATACATTGAATTGAAATGGTTGCACGGCAAGCCATTTTGGCGAAGGAGTAATGCTCTTGAGAGCGTTCCTGCCTAATCAACTGTTTATATCACTCAAATTTAGTCTGAACGGAAGATAGTACGCATGAAGATGAAACTTATTGATAGCAACCAGCAGATAGAAGCCGCACAACGCGTGAACTCTTCTTTTCGTGATCCGGGAGCTCAGGTTTATGAATTAAACGGTGTCATTTACCGGGAAATTTATGAGTCTTCCCATCCTGATTATCTGAAATTGATGTCGTCTGGTCTTTATGATGCACTGTCATCGCGTGGGCTATTGATAAAACATGAGGAAGTAGGCCATGAACGGGCATTAAACCCTCATGCTAAAGTGATTATTAAGCCTGAAATAATCCCTTTTATTTCCTACCCTTATGAATGGTCGTTTTCACAATTAAAAGATGCAGCTTTACTAACCCTTGAAATCGCTAAAACAGCAATTGAATATGGCATGATTTTAAAAGATGCCAGTGCTTACAATATTCAATTTTATCGCGGCAAACCTGTTTTAATCGATACAAGCTCATTGACTATTTACGAAGAAGGTACCCCCTGGATAGCATACAATCAATTCTGTAGACATTTTCTTGCGCCCTTAGCTTTAATGGCAAACAAGGATGTCCGATTAAACTGTTTATGCAAACAGTTTATTGATGGCATTCCGCTGGATTTGGCCAGTACTCTGCTGCCTTCAAGAACAAAACTTTCGCTCTCCTTATTTATCCATATCCATGTTCATGCAAGAGCACAACAAAAATTTAGTGATTCAGCGCAAAAAGTTACTTCAAAGCAAAATATTTCTAAAGTGGGTTTGCTCGGGCTATTAGACAGCTTAACCTCGGCAATTAATAAACAGCGCTGGAAACCGATTAAAACAGAATGGTCTGATTACTACACCCAAACCAATTACACCGATAAAGCGGCTGAACATAAGTCGCAAGTGATTGAGCAGTACGTCAATAAGGCGGCTGCCAAAGCCATTTGGGATTTGGGGGCCAATAATGGCTTTTACAGCCGTGTTGCAGCAAAAACAGGGGCTGATGTCATCAGTTTTGATATTGATCCTGTGGCAGTTGAAAGCAATTACATCAAGGTTAAACAAGAAAAAAATGTTACCATTCTTCCCTTGTTGCAAGACTTGACTGCACCAAGTCCTAATATTGGCTGGTCTGAAGGGGAGCGTGATGGATTTAAAGAGAGAGCTTCACCGGATTTGGTGATGGCCTTAGCTCTAATACACCATTTAGCTATATCCAATAATGTTCCCTTAACTCATATTGCTGAATTGTTTTCAAGTCTGGCAGATTATTTAATAATTGAGTTTGTGCCCAAAGAAGATTCGCAAGTACAACGATTATTATCCAGTCGCCCTGATATTTTCCCGACCTACCACCTTGAAGGCTTTAAGTCTGTTTTCTCTAACTACTATACGATTGTGGACGAAGTGTCCCTGCATGATAGCCAGAGAACACTGTTTCTGATGAAGAGGAGATAAGAGGGTGGGGCAATTCAAAGCAAATTGGCGTTATTTATTTGTATTTCCTTTTTTCTTAACGGCCATATTGACCTCATTTCTTGCTGCTAATGGCATTGAGAGTACCAGTCACGAAGCATTAACCTGTTACTTGTTGTTAACTGGTATAAGCTTCTTTCCAGGTTTGTTATTGATGTATGGAGGGGCTTTCTTAAGGATCAGTTTATTGTCATTTTTGGTTATTTTGTTAATACTTAGCCAGTTCAAAACGCTGCCTGTATTGCCTTTTTCATTGAAATACCGCTATTTGATACCTGTGCTTTTTGCAACAGTAGCCAGCCTTTTATATGTCCTTAGGAACAAATTGGACGAGCTAGTATTCCTGGTTTTTGGCTTGCTTTGGATTGGCGCTTTCTTTACTCCGAAAAGCAGTTTTATCCATGTTCAAGAATTTCAACCCGAACGGGATGCAAACAGTAATTTACCACCCTATGTCGAAGTGGTGCTTGATGAGCACATTGGCCTTGAAGGCGTTGATCCCAAGGATGCGCCGCAATTGGTGGATCAGATTAAAAATAAATACATCAATGAGCATTTCCGCGTGTTTGGCCGAGCCTTCAGTAGGGATGTGCGTTCGATTGCCTCATTTTCAAATTTCTTAAATTTTAAACCCATAAACGATCTTAGCCCTTATTTGAATGATGTAACAGAAGAAGATAAGCACAGCGTTATTAAAAATAAACTGTTTAAAGCACTTAGTCAGCAAGGTTATCATATTAATGTATTGCAAAGTTCTTACCTGGATGTGTGTGAACCTCAAAACCATGTTGCCTTTAAAACCTGCGTCACCTACAAGCACATTGCGCCAACCCCGGGCAATCCTTCAACGGGTACAATAACTAAGTCTGTGGCAATACTTAAAAATATTTTTTCCATATTGCACCTGGAAATCGTTTATAATCGCCTCAAAGAAAGCAAAGTTTGGGCATTGCTTGATTTGCCAAAACAGGATGATGAAACCTTATTGAGTCCGTCAACGGCAGCTTATAAAGCCTTTCCTGAAGTGTTAAGACTGGCGCAAAATATAAAGCGGGGAAATGCCTATTTTATTCATTTGCTTCTTCCACATGCCCCCTATGTATTTAATAAAGAGTGCCAGTATGTCGGGGAGCAGCAAAACAAAACCCAGGCTTATTTTAATCAGGTAGAGTGTACACATAAGTTATTAACTGAGTTTTTGCAGGTAGTGAATAACAACCCTGAGACGGCAAACAGCACAATCATTTTTCATGGGGATCATGGTTCGAGAATAGAAGAACCAGATGTACGAAGAAATTATCAATTTACTCAGGAAAATATTATTAAAAATTTCAGTGCCTTTTTCGCAGTGAAAAGCCCTTTATATTCTGCGGGCTATGACTTAACTGAATTGCCTTTGGACTTTCTCCTTAAGAAAATTATTTCAGGGAAAGATATAAAGGCAGAGGAAAAAACTGCAAACTTCGTGTATTTGAGAAGCCGCAATCAATTTGATTTGGGAAAAATGGCTATGCCTGATTTTCGCCTAGGCCAAGTGGCAGGACAACCAACAACAACCACATGATGAGATTATTAAAAACCTCTGGCTTGTCTGGTGTTGCTACTCTTTTAAAGATACTTACCAGTTTACTGAGTCTTAAAATCGTTTCCATCTATACAGGGCCTGAGGGTGTGGCCATTCTTGGACAGTTTATGGCCTTGGTAAACATCTTTGCCGTGATTGCCGGTGGGGGGATTAGTCTTGGGGTTATCAAATACGTTGCAGAGTATCGATTATCCTCCTCACGTTTGATTTCATTTTTGGGCAATGCGTCAGCTTATACTCTCTTTTTTTCAACAATAACCCTGTTGTTGGGTTTAATGTTTAGCAGGTATTTATCCCACTTAATTTTAGGAGCGGCTGAGTACGATTATTTAATCCGCTGGCTGGCCATTGTTCAATTGTTTGTTGCAATAAATACGTTATTTTGCTCTGTAATTAATGGATTTGAACAAATAAAACGCTTAGTCATTGTCAATATAAGCAGTAGCGTTATTAGTATGGTACTGGTCAGCATAATGTCTGTCTATTTTCAGCTCAAAGGCACTTTACTGGCATTTATTTTGTCCCAGGGATTAGCTGCTTTTATTACTCTGCTCGTCATTGTTCGACAGGATTGGTTTCCTCATTTATTGGCTTTTAGGTTTAAAACAACTTACTGGCTTGATTTATCCCGTTATTCTTTAATGAATATCATCAGTGCACTTACTGTCCCTGTTGCCCAAATTATTGTTCGAAATGACTTAAATCATCAATTTGGCTGGGAGTTCGTAGGCTATTGGCAGGCCGTTTTGCGGGTTTCCGATGCTTATTTGCTTTTTGTTACCACGGCTCTAACGGCTTATTATTTGCCCCGACTTTCACAACTTAAGACCAATCAAGCTTTAAAAGCGGAAATGTGGCAATCTTATAAAATTTTAATGCCAATCATTGCTGTAACTTTATTTTCCATTCAGGCAGGCCGGGACTTGATCATTCGAATTCTTTACACGGAAGGATTTGAGGCGGCGAGTGATTTATTCCTTTGGCAATTGGTCGGTGATTTTTTTAGAATCGCAGGCTGGTTGCTGACTTATCTGCTGTTGGCAAAATCCTGGACAAAAATGTACATCGCTACTGAAATTACCTTGAGCATCTTGTTTGTCATCATTAGCCATGTTTTATCCAGAGGCTACGGCTTGATTGGTGCCAGTTATGCTTTTGCACTGACTTATTTTATTTATTGGTTAATTATGCTGGGAGTAAGTTTAATTTACTTTAGGAAAAACAGAGAAATAATTCCAGACCTGGGCCATTCCTATTCCGTTTAGCGAATTGTTCAACATTGAAATAAGCTTTTTTTTCGAGTAGACTTCGGCCCTGAAAGAACAAAAAACCTGGGTATTATTACATAGAGGTAAAGGAATAGATGATTAAGGAATTATCAAGTAATGCAAGTAATAATGACCCTCTAATACCAAGTTCACTATTCATTAAATACATCCCTGTAAATCCCGGTGATTTACACACCCCCGTATCTTCAAGTGCACAGTCATTGTTTAATGCTTTTTTTGGTCATGGCGATTATGAAACCAGTCATTAAACTATTCGGATATTTTCTTGGTGGTTTTTTTTTGCTGTACTCCTTTTGGCAAGTACACTGGGATGAGTTTTTAACCTGCATCAAAAATATCGATTTGAGATGGATTATCGTCATGGCGGTCTCCTTACTGTTGTCGATGTTTTTGCGCAGCATCCGTTGGCAATTGATACTGGGTTTACCCAGACAGGACATGGGTCGGGTTTGGGATGCAACCTGCATAGGCTATCTTGGCACAGCAATTTATCCTGCAAAAGCAGGGGATGTCCTTAAAATTCTGCGCTTGCAAAAAACAACAGGCATAACCACTGGTGAAGCATTAATGAGCCTTATTGTCGATAGGATTTTTGATGGTTTGGCACTGAGTGCTTTGTTGGCTGTTTCCATTCTGGCCTGGGGAAAACTGCTCAATGTAAGTCATAGCCTCTGGCTGGTGGTGGCAGGTTTTATGGTTGTATTTCTACTCCTTTCCTGGTTTTGCATTAGCGGCCATCGGTTGGAACCCTTGTTTTTAAAATTATCCAACAAACACTCCTTCGGAAAATGGTTTTACCAGTTTTATCAACAATCCCTCAATGGATTGAAATTATTAAAATCTCCAAAACGACTATTTGCCTGTGGCGGTATCCAAGCTTTCATTACGGCATTTGATATTCTGGCTTGTTGGTATTTGTTCCTTGCGTTTGGCTGGAAAGATTTATCCCTACTGCCAGCAATCATCATCTTGGTTTACCTAGCCGCAGCGTTTTCATTGCCTTCGACGCCGGGATACATTGGCGTATACCAAATTGCGTCAATCTTTGCCTTAGGTTTATTCGGTATCCGGGAAACGGAAGCAGTGGCTTATGGGACTGTATTTCAAACCATCGCCTTCATTCTTTTTGTAGGTGTTGGCATTCAAGCACAATTGGGAAAGACAAAACACAGCTTACGTTCGGTTCATGACAGCAACTGAATGTGATAAGGGGATATAATGAGTGAAAAATTGGCTCTTCATGGTGGAACTCCTGTTCGCTCTACCTTACTTCCATACGCCCGTCAAAGCATTGACGAGGACGATAGAAAGGCAGTAGAGGACGTTTTAAAAGGTGATTGGCTGACCACTGGCCCCATGGTCAAACAATTTGAAGAAGCCGTCAGCCACTATGCAGGAGCCAAGGAAGCTGTGGCTGTAAATACGGGCACAGCAGCATTGCATGCAGCTGCATGGGCTGCAAACATTGGTTCAGGGGATGAGGTGATCGTTCCGGCCATTTCCTTTGTGGCCAGTGCCAATTGCGTGCTGTACTTAGGTGGGAAACCTGTTTTTGCTGATCTTTCCCCCGATACGCTCAACATTGATCCGAAAGAAATTGAAAGAAAGATCACGTCAAAAACCAAAGCCATTATCGCCGTTGATTTCGCAGGGCATCCCTGTGATCACGATGCAATTCGCGACATAGCTAAAAAAAATAATCTCACCGTAATCGAAGATGCCGCACATTCATTAGGCGCAAGCTATAAGAGTCAAAAGGTAGGTTCTATTCAGGAGATGACCATCTTAAGTTTCCATCCTGTAAAACATGTCACGACAGGTGAGGGGGGGATGGTTCTTACGAATGATGCAGCCAAAGCCAAACGCATGCGTTCATTTCGCCACCATGGAATTGATTTGGATTTCCACCAACGCGCACAAACTCAGTCCTGGCGGTACGACATCATTGGTTTGGGCTATAACTATCGAATTCCAGACATAAACTGCGCGCTTGGCCTTAGCCAATTGAGCAAGTTGGATGCGTGGCTTGAAAGACGCCGCTTCATCGCTGATTGTTATCAGGAAGGCTTGTCTGACCTGTCTGCCATTGAATTGCCAACCGAACGTGAAAACTGCAGTTCGGCCTGGCATCTTTATGTGATGCGTTTAAATTTCAATCAATTAAAAGCCAACCGAGACGAAATTTTTGCTGCATTGCGTGCGGAAAACATCGGAGTTAATGTACACTACATTCCCATTCCCTGGATGAGTTACTATCAACAGTTAGGTTATCAAAAAGGAAATTGGCCGGTCGCTGAAACGGAATACGAAAGGATGATCAGCCTGCCCATGTTTCCTGCTATGAACGATAAGGATATTGAGGATGCAATTGCAGCCATTAGAAAAGTAATTACTGCTTATAGGAAATAATAAGACATAGGATGATTGATTGATGAAACTTCGTCTTGCTGAACCAAAAGATTCATTGGCGATTTTGCATTGGCGCAATGACCCTCATAGCCGGGCAATGTCTCGCGATCAAAAACATATTGATGAAGTGAGTCATAATCTGTGGTTTGAAAAATTGCTGCAGAATCCCAAGCGCTTGTTGCTCATTGGGGAAATGATGGATGAGGCTGTAGGTATGGTTCGCTTTGATCAGCTAATAAATGGCACAACCTGGGAGGTCAGCATTGCTCTGGCACCTCAATTCCGCGGTCAGGGATTAAGTAAGAAACTGTTGGAAAAATCATTGAATTATTTTCATTCAAAATATTCAGAAGCTGTGATTTTGGCTGAGATTAAGCAATCCAATGTACCAAGTCGAAAATTATTTGAAAGTCTTGGTTTTCAATATGTTTCGACTCAGGGTGACATATTGTGCTTCTCCTACGAAGAAGCCTACGCATAACGGGGTTAGTGATATGACGGAAGAAATTAAACCACAACGGGTGGATAAATATTTTAAAAGCTTCTCTTTTTTGTGGAAAGGGGCTTTGGGCTATCTCGCTTACATAGCGGTTTTCCCAGTTTGGTTACCTGCATGGCTTCATAAGATCCGCGGGGTAAAAATGGATAAATTCAGAACGGTTTATATTGCCCCAAATGTATTGATTGATACCACATTCCCACAGCACGTCACCATTGAAGACAATGTCTACATTACCCGTGGGGCTAAAATCATCTCCCATACATCCTACACTCCTGCGACTCAAATCGAAACGGGGGTTGAATTCAGTGTTTCCGATGTCGTCATAAAATATGGGGCATACATCGGTGTAAATGCAATCATATTGCCCTCAGTCCAAATCGGCCGCTGTGCAATCGTTGGGGCGGGTGCCGTGGTAACGAAAGATGTTCCGGATTATGCGATTGCTGTAGGCAATCCCGCCAGAATTGTAGGCGATGTCCGCAATCTGAAAGATAAAAACAAAACTGCCAATGAACAAGTTACACAGGAAATGCTGTTATGACAGAAAAAGTGAAGGTATTGGTTATTGTCCCAGCCTACAACGAGGAAGACAGTCTTCCATCACTCCTATCTGAAATCAAACAACTGGGCTATGATGCCGTGGTGATCGACGATTGCTCCCGTGATGCCACTGCCCAAGTGGCCTCAAAATGTGGCTTTCCGGTGCTATCTCTGGCTGCCAATTTGGGGATTGGCGGAGCAGTACAAACTGGCTTTAAGTATGCGCTAAGCCATGGATATGACATCGTTGTTCAAGTGGACGGAGATGGCCAGCATAATCCTGTGTGGATTGAATCCTTAATTGACCCGATCATCAAGGGAGAGGCTGATTGCGTAATTGGTTCTCGCTACGTAAGGGAAAATCCGGATAAAGATTATAAAACCCCCTTTGCCCGACGAATGGGCATGTATTTTTCGCAGAGTATCCTTTATCTGGCCAGCGGTATTCATGTCACAGATACGACATCAGGATTGCGTGCTTTGAGTCGAAGGGCTTTTGAGTATTTTGCAAAATATTACCCTGTGGATCACCCAGAGGCCGAGGCCTTATTTATGTTACACCGCAAAGGATTTCGGATTGCGGAAATACCCGTAAAAATGCGGGGCCGGGTTCATGGACAGTCTTTGTTTAATTTTGCTAAAGCCAGTCTGTATCCAATAAGAGTTCTAATTGGTTTTACAGGCCTTTTATTGAAGAGAAGGGATAGTTAAGATGAGCTATATTTTGAAACCCGCAATACTTGGAGTAAGCGTTTTACTTCTGGTTTTGGCTTACACCATTCATCTTGTCCGCAGTGAGAAGCTCAGTGCCCATATGGCAATCAGCTGGATCATCGCTGAAATTGCCTTTCTTGTTGTGATGATGTTTGAACCCCTCAGGGTCTCCCTAAGATCCTTTCTTGGAGAGCAGAATGCCCCGTTCAGCTTATTTTTGCTCGGTGCGGTTTGGATTGTTTTTTTAATGCTAGAAAGCCTGACTCGAATTTCTTCCTTAACGAATAAACTGAAGCAAATCAATCAGGAATTGGCACTAACCCAGGAGCGTTTGAAACGGGCTGAGCAACTCATTCAGTCCAGTGAATTAGCGCAAGGCTTTGATCATGCGCAGTAATGTTCAGAAACTACTAGTCTTAATGTGGTTTGGCTTCTGCTTGTTCTTATTTGTCATCGTCGACCACCCAGTTCAGTTAGGGCGAGTATTTCCGAAGCAAATCGTGCTCATTCAAACCATGTATGAAACGGTTCACCCCTACTTTTATCGAGAAGCCCACGTATAGTGTGAAATACAATGAAATCTCTATTAATAATTGTTATTTATTCTTTATCCTTAATCGGTTGTGGTAATGCACTATTACTTCTCTTTTCTCCTACGCTGACCAGAACAATGGCTCTAAATATTAAATTGGCCTTGGGTACTGCGCTCTTGTCTGCTTTATGGATTATTTTAGGTCTATTGGGGTTACTTGAAAACAAAATAATCTGGACTACTCTCTTAGGCTTTGCTCTGTTTGGACTTATTCATTTAAGATCATTGGTCACGACGAATCGGGGTCAGTTAACTGAAGCCCTTGGGAATTCTCAGACTTATAAAAGCATTTATTTCTGGCTTGCATTGCTGTCGCTAATCATAATTTCCTGGATCGGCATATTAGCTTACCTTCGTCCTCCTGCGGGTGACGCTGCTGCTTTTTATATGGTTTACCCAAAAATCATTGCAGCAACAGGACTTTTAGAGGCTATGCCCGGAACCTATCATGATTTTTCCTCCATTGGACTGAGTGGAGAATTGCATTTTGCAATTCTTATGAAACTAGGAAGTGTGGCCGACGCCAAATTCTTTTCCTGGATGATTGGAGCTTGCCTGTTATTTCTCTTAAAAGAGCTAACCGAAGAGGTCGGGGGTGGCCGGGTTGCTCAAATTGTGGCAGTCGCCATGCTTCTGACTTCAACGACCTACACGGACTATTTATCCGATGGTAAAACGGATTTATTCGCTACTTTTTATGCCGTTGCCGCTATCTTTTGCCTAATCAGCAAAGAAAGAAAGCAATTCAGTAAAGAGTTGCTGATTTTGGCAGGTTTACTGTGCGGCTTTGCTATGTCTGCCAAATTTTCTTTCATCGTTGCATTATTCCCCGCAGCTGTATTTTTGTTGATGCTGCAAAACTTTTCGCAAAGACATGAACGATCTTGGTTTATACCCTTTCTCCTGCAATCCATGCTTTTCATGGCAGCAGTAGCTGTGGCACTTCTGCCGCATTTTATAAAAAATGCCATGTTGTTTGGCAATCCATTGGCACCCTTTTTAGGCATGAATAATTGGGCTGATCAATCATCCTGGTATAATTGGAAAGATACGCTATGGATTGTCGCTACTTATCCCCTATCGCTGGTGTTCGGCTTGTATCCTTTGATGGGTGGGGCGATGTCCGTATTGTGGATTGCAGCGTTTGCTCTTATCCCTTTCGTTTCAAAAACGAAATTCTCTCTTCGTAATCCGCTTATGCAATTAACTTTGGCAGGCTGCTTTGGCTTGCTTTGCTGGATAGGGGTTAAACCTTCTATATTTGTTTTACGATATTTCTTAGCCCCTTTAATTTTATTGATCCCCTTGCCCGCAATTGCTGTGGAGGAACAATGGAGTAGGGAGCTTAAACCCCGCATCGTCTCTCTTAGCTATGCTCTGTTCGCTGCTGTAATTCTGCTCATGGTGCCTTTTTTACCGAATACTGGTGCCTGGACCATTATGGCACTCAAAGACTTTCGCCATCCATTGACTCCCAAAGACAACTGCAACTGGGAAATATTTAGCTATTGCAAAGGATTTGATAATTTAAATCGTTCAGTACCTAAGGGAGAACGAGTGTTCCTAACTGGTTATTACAGTTATTGGATGCGTGACGATCTGTTACAATGCATCAATCAGATTAGTGATTTTGACTTATTCAGTAAGCCGGATGTAAACATGTGGTCAGAGCTATATGATCGAGGCTTTAAGCATGTCGCAGTACAAAAAGCCACCCACGACAAATATTTAAAGCAATTAAAAGCACAAAATCCACCGGATTGGTTGTTGGTAAAAATGGAATTTGAAGATTCTGATATGCCAATATTTCACATTGAATCGCGCGATCAAACAAAATTACCGCATTTATTCTGTGGACAAAATGCAAAAAGACAATGGAAACCACTTGTCAGGGTTGCGAGATCGTAATGCTGCCTAGGCTGATTAATAATGAGCCTGAATCTGGTTTTTGAGTTTTTATCTGGTTTTGCAGCTCGAAATGGGCATTGCAGGCTTACCATAATATAAAATGGTTTTTGATAATAGCGCCATGCCGTTTAACCAGATAAATTGGAAATAAAATGTTTTCTGCTGCGCTTCTTGTTTTTAGTTTTTTTTTCTAATAACTTTGGGGCTGATTGTTTAGTTTAAAGGAAATAAATGTCCAGTAGTTCTTTACCGCTTGTTTCGATAGTAATTCCCTGTTACAACGGAATGCCCTATTTAGAGGAAGCCATCGAAAGTGTTTTGGCACAGGATTACCCTAACATTGAATTGATAGTACTGGATGATGGTTCGACTGACGGTAGCATGGAATTGCTTCGCCGCTATGAAGGGCAATTTTATTATGAAAGCCATGCAAACATGGGGCAGGCTGAGACTCTTAATAAAGGCTGGCGGCTTAGCAAAGGCGAAATCCTTGCCTATCTAAGTGCTGACGACAAGTTAACCCCCAATGCCACATCTTTGTCCGTTGCTACGCTGATGCAAAATCCTGAGGTGATTTTGACTTATGCCGATAACCTGCTAATCAACAGCGAATCACAGCCAATTAGAAAACTGCTAACTCCAGAATTTAATCATTACCAAATGTATCTTAATGCAACGACCCCGGTAGCTGTGGCATCCTTCTTTAGGCGAAAAGCCTTTGAACAACTTGGCGGTTGGGATAAGAACTATAGGCAGATTGGAGACTATGAATATCATCTGCGCCTGATTAGAATGGGAGACTTTAAGCGAATCCCCCAAATTTTAGGTTACCATCGTGTCCATGAGAAATCAGCAAGTTATGCAAAAATGAACTTCGAAAGAGCGGATGAGTATAAGCAATTGCTGACCTCAGTTATTGAACAATGCCAGGATAACTACTTATTGGAGTTAAAAAATAAAGTTTTAAGTCAAGCTTATTTAATTTCAGGGCGCACCCACTGGCGTTCTGATCGTTACCGGACCGGATTTAAGTATTTTTTAAAAAGCCTGATGCTTTGTCCACAAAACCTTTTTTCGGCTAAAACTTATCGCATCATTTTAAATGCATTGTTTAATCGCAAGCTTCATCAATTATTTAAACTTGTTCAAAGCTTCATGGGCAAATTAAGTTCAAAACAGTCCACATTAAAAACCGATTTGGATTAATAGTATGATGAAGATTGCCATAACGGGTGCAAACAGTTTTATTGGACAACACTTATTGAAGCGATTGGCTGATGAGCCTGTTCAGGTTAATGCTCTTTTCAACAAAAGTAGGTCATTATCCGTTGAGGCTGAAAACATCAATTGGCTTCAAGGGAATTTACTGATTCCGACGAACCTTAATGAGCTCTTGAGAAATTGTGATGTAGTCATCAACCTCGCCTATCTTTGGCAGGGTAGTAAGGAAGACAATCTCAATGCCCTTGAAAATTTGGCAAGGTTGTGTATTCAAAATAAGGTCAAACGTTTTATTCATTGCAGCACAAGTTCAGTTTATGGCTCTTTGCAAGCCAAGGTTGTTGATGAAAATAGTCCTTGCATTCCAAAGACCGACTATGCCAAAACCAAGTTGGAGATGGAAAAATTCCTGCTGAACAATTACAGCAGTGTTTTTGAAGTGGCCATAATTAGACCCACACAGGTTTTTGGTCCTGGTGGAAGAAATTTAATTAAACTGGCCGATGATATAAAATATGGCTCCCGTATTAAGAACTACTTCAAGTCCTGTTTGCTCTCTAAAAGAAACATGAATTTGGTACCTGTCCAACAGGTGGTTGAAGCGCTTTGCCATTTGGTTCAGGTCAAACCTTTAACGAAACACATTTATTTAGTTTCTGATGATGAGAACACACATACTTATTCAGAGCTTGAGGCTTACTTGATGAAACGGTTAAATAGTAAGCCTTACAAATTCCCAAAAATTCCTTTGCCATTGTTCCTTTACAAAAACCTATATCGCTTATTGGGACGTGGGAAAATTAACCCTAAAATGCTTTATTTAGGGAAAAATCTTCAAGAAACTGGTTATAACCAGGGTGATTATTTTAAGACTCATCTGGATGAATTTATTCATTGGTACCAACAAACACACAAGCAGAGTTTATGAACATATTAAACGTTAATATATCCATTGATGCTTTAAGTGGGGGAGGCACAGCGGAAAGAACTTATCAGATGAGCCGATATTTAGCGAAGCAAAATTATAAATGCACTATTTTAACCCTGACATCCAATTTGACAGAAAAAAATTATGAAGAGTTAAAGAACGTTAATCTGATAATGCTCCCTTATCTCTCCAGGAGATTTTATCTACCTAAAGGTGGGTTGAAACGGATTAGAGATGCTGTGCGTGACGCAGATGTCATTCATCTCATGAATCACTGGACTTTTTTAAATGCGATCGTTTATCTGTTTGCGCGATTTTATCAAAAACCTTATGTGGTTTGTCCTGCCGGAGCACTAAATATTTTTGGTCGTTCCAGGTTTATCAAACAATTTTTTAATCGCATGATTGGCACAAAAATCATCCAAAACGCACAAGGACATATTGCAATAGCCGAAAATGAATTTGATCAGTACCAATCCTATGGGGTGGATAAGCAGCAAATAACCCTAATTCCCAATGGGGTGGTTGTCGAAGATTTTAAACCGGAGCAAAATCGAAGCTCAACTCTAAATCTCCCCCCAAATTATATATTATTCATGGGAAGATTGAATTACATTAAAGGCCCGGATTTACTGCTAGAAGCTTTTGCAAAACTACCGGAAGAATATAAAAATTACCATCTTGTTTTTGCTGGGCCTGATGAGGGGATGAAAGCATCCCTTGAAAATCGGGCTAAAGAACTGCAACTGCTTAATAATGTTCATTTTACAGGCAGTGTTAGCGGGATGGATAAGATTGATGCTTATCGGGGCGCTTCATTTCTGGTTGTTCCCTCCAGAAAAGAAGCAATGTCCATTGTGGTAGCAGAAGCAGGGGTGTTTGCCAAACCTGCACTCATAACCGATCAATGCGGATTTGATGCTCTTGAAACCATTCAAGGCGGCTATGTTGTTCCTGCCACAGCAGAAAGTTTGGCAGAGGGATTGGTAAAAATTATCAAAGAACCTACTAAATTTCAGATGGGGCAGAATTTAAAACAATTTATCATTGAACATTATACTTGGGACTCAGTAGGTAAAAAAATTGTTCGGTTGTATGAAACTCTTTGTTGAGCAGGGATGAATATGAATCAGTTAGAAGTCAATAATAGGGATAAATGGGGTGGAGATTTCTTAAACTCAACCAATTTTCTTATCGCCAGCCTTACGCTTGTAGCGCTCATTTCAATACAACCTTTTTTCATATGGTCGCACAGTAAGCTGTATTATTCTGCGTCAACGCTTTTACTTTGCCTTAGTTATTTGTTTTATTTTAAGAATGTTAAACAATTTAATTGGGATAACTTGGTTTTTATTCTCTGTTGCCTCTTTTTTTTAATCTACATAACTCTTTTGCCGAAAGCTAACCACCAGCATGTGCGCTGGATATTTCTTATGCCTTTTATAGTAGCTTACTTTAGTTTGCCATTTACTCTTCAAAAGAAAGTTTGCGAGTTTTTTTCTTTAAGTTTTTTACTCACATTGCTGCCAGGGATTCTCATTTTGCTGTTGATGATACTGGCTATACCTGTCCCCTTTACGACCATGGACAGCCCAGTAAGTTCATTTTCACAGAGTGGTGTTTATTATTTATGTTTTCCTGGGGCTATTTTTATAAATACAAATAGCATATTGCTCCCTAATGGAGGCATTCTCTCACGGTTATGCGGTATTTGGGGGGAGCCTGGGACAGTTGGAACTGTTTGTGCCTTACTGCTTGCTGCAGAAGGATTTCAATTAAAACATTTCAGATCAAAATTAATTTGGTTAGCAGGATTTTTGGCGTTCTCCCTTGCCTTTTTTGCTTTATTTTTAATTGGCGCTTGTTTATTTAGCCTTTTGGAAAGACGTTTTAACCTCATTGCCTACGTGTTGTTGAGCATCCTTGGCGTTTGTTTAAGCTTAGGAACCTTAAGTCCCATGTATGATGGAGCAAAAAAAGATTTTATTCAGCGAGTAGATAAAGAAAAGAAAACAAAAGTAACGAGTAAATTACTAATTGATAGCAGCGGTAGAAAGATATCACTCGGAACCAGCTTGCGGCAGAATGAAATCATCGATAATCGTTCAAGCATGCAGATGAACGAATTGTTCCGGGAATATTTATTTTCTGACGTAAAAACCCTTTTATTGGGCATTGCAAGTGATGCAAGCGATGTCTATGGTGGAGATAACAAAGCAACCTGGAAAATTATTTTTACCAATTATGGTGTAATCGGCTTTCTCCTTTTAATGGCTATCTTTCTCTATTACGCTTGTTTGTTTGTCAAAAGCAAGAACAATGTTACTTATATTGCGCTATTTTTCTTTCTCTTTTTCCTCAGTTTTTACCAAAGGCCAATCATATGGCTGCCATTTTATTTTGTTATTTTTTCCGGGGGGATCATCGGCCTGAGTTCCAGATTCGAACAACAGGAGATGCATCTGCTTGGAGCTGAGACGAATGCGGTTTAATAGTGAGTAAGCTGTTGTTATAGAAATTTAAATGAGACCAATCAATTTTTGGTAGTGCTTCCTATACCCCAATGTCTTTACCCAGGGCATTATGTCTTTTCAAAAGGACTGTGTTATGTATAAAGACCTAAGTTATAAAAAGGAGAGGTTTAGAACAAGTTTGACTCCAAACGCCTTGCTGCTGTTGCTTGTCTTGATTTGGCTAGCCGTATTTTTGCCAAGTCTCTATTTTTACAAGGACTCAAAACTATATTACTGCATGTTTTCCCTCTGCTTTTTAGCATTAATTCTTTCAGCCTTCATTGGAAGCGTTAGTTATAGCTATATGTTTTTAGCTGTATTTTTATGGTTGGGTTTTTGGATGAAAATGAGTTTGCACCTTATTTTTAAATATCCTTACCAGGAAGCCATCGGGTATTTCTCGCTTAAGAATGATTCATTTGATCCAGTGTTAAAGGTCGCCATGTTAGGAGTTCTGGGTGTTTTATTGGCGCGAGCCTTGTTTTACCTGCTGAAGTTAAGGCAAACGGTAAAAATCAATGTAGAAGAATATTGGCCAGCACCTGCTTGGTTTCAAAAGAACAGGCCACTGATATATAGCCTGTTGTTGCTGGCTGTTCTGGCACTGCCAATTTTTAATTTAGAATTTCAATTGGTGCAAACAGGGCTGATTCCTAAAACAATTTTATTCTGGCCTTGCAATGCCCTTATCTTTTGGTTTTTAAATATTGGATTTGTACTGATTATACTTCTAGCCATGGGATGGGAACTTCAACGCAATGACATTCGCATGTTTATTGTGCTTTATCTGCTTCTCCTTCTCGAAGCCAGCTTCAGTTCGCTGTCACTTATAAGCCGTTCCAGTTTTATTTTTCATGTTGTGCCAATCCTGTTTGTGTATGCCTTTAATAGAAATAAAATTATGTTGTCCTATCAAACAATCCTTCTGTTACTCGCATTAACTGGGGGTTTATTCTGTTGTTCACTTTATGAGGTGTCTGTTTTTAGAGGTTATTATTATTCAGGAGATTTTCTTCCATTGAATGAGACCAGGTCTGTTTCCTTGGAAACAGCGAAGGACCAAACCGAAGGGCAAAAGAGAAAGCGTTTTTCGAGCTTAGAGCATCATTCTCCAATTCTTGGCTTCTTAGGTGAATCCTTTAACGCCAATTCACAGCCTTACATTGAAAAGTTTGCCAAAGTTTTTGGCAATTTAGTGGTTGATCGCTGGTTGGGTATGGAAGGGGTTATGGCTGTCGTTTCCTACCCCAAAAAAAGCATTATGCTGTTGAAAGAGGCTCTGTTTAGAAAACAAAAATTAGGAGAAATGGACATTTATCAAGACATCGCACAGTCCCAGTATCGCCATATCGATTCTTCCCGTTTTACGTTTGCGACCCTACCTGGGGCTATTGCGTTCTTATATTTCAGTGGTTCTGGTTTGATTGTATGGATGGGGATGGCCTTTCTGACAGGTTTAATGATGTTGGGTGAAAGAAGCGTTTTTTTTATGACCCAAAGCAATTTACTTTGTGCCGCTTATGGCGTTAGTATTGCTTACAGCATTGAACAATTTGGTTTTTCTCCAATTGATGTCCTTAAATATTACATTTTAGTTTTTGCATTTTTTGTGATGGTTTTTTTCTTAAAAAATCAAAGTGTAAATGGCAATGCAAGTTGGTTTGTACGGACGACTTAATGAATTATTGTTAAAATACGGATGACTTTGTGAATATTTTGGTTGTTTCTCAATATTTTTGGCCCGAAACATTCATTATAAATGAATTAACACAGTGTTTGGTTGCCAATGGACATACCGTTGAGGTATTAACCGGTAAACCAAACTACCCAGATGGGAAGATTTTCGAGGGTTACAGCGCGACCGGATGTTCAAGAGACAGTTACTGCAATAATATAGTCGTTCATCGTGTTCCTCTTCGTCCCCGGGGAAGGGGGGGAAACAACTCATCAGGAACTACTTCTCTTTTATCTTAAATGGCCTGTTTCATTTTAACCGTTTGGTTAAGAATAAGGAATTTGATTTTATTCTCGTTTACGTGCCATCGCCTATTACATCTGTCATCCCAGCCATCTATTTAAAATGGAAACTTAAAACCCATCTTGCTGTTTGGGTGCAAGATTTATGGCCCGAAAGTGTCAAGGCTACAGGCTTTATCAATCATCCAGCGATACTGAAGGTTATCGGAAAATTGGTGAAAAAAATTTACCAGTTTTCAGACACACTACTGGTTCAATCACAGGCTTTTATTGAGCCTATGATGCGATACACCTGTAAGAATAAAATCATTTATTACCCCAATTCCTATCTGGAATTGAAAGCGCAAGAAAATGAGCAAATACCTGATGCTTTGTTGGAGGTTCTTGAGAATGAAACCTGTTTTGTATTTGCAGGAAATTTAGGTACTGCCCAATCTTTGGAAACCGTCATTGAGGCTGCTAAAAAACTTAAGTCCTTACCTCATTGTAAAATCATTTTAATTGGCAGTGGGAGTATGAGCCGATGGTTGGAAGAGCAAATTCAAAAAGAAAAATTGCATAATGTTCTTTTACCCGGACGATTCGAAGCTTCTTTAATGCCATCGGTTTTTGCCCGGGCGGCAGGGTTGCTGGTGACGCTTAAGCGCGAAGAAATATTCTCCTACACCATCCCTAGCAAGGTGCAAGCCTATTTAGCGGCTGGACGCCCAATCATTGCTGCACTGGATGGCGAAGGCGCCCGCATTATTGAGGAGGCGGGGGCCGGATTGGTCTCGCCTGCAGAAGACGCAGATGCGCTGGCAAAAAATATTGAACAGCTATATCATATGCCTTCTTTGGAGCGGGGTGCATTAGGCAAGGCTGGTCGCGCCTATTTTCTGGAGCATTTTGAAATGACCAAGCAAAGTCAAAGACTTGTCGAAATTCTTAAAGACAGGATTAAACAAAAGGAGAAGGCCTAAGTGAGAATTTTAGTTTTAGGCGCAACAGGCATGTTAGGCAGCGCTGTATTTCACACGTTTAATGAATCTGATCAGTTCGAAGTCTATGGCACAATAAGAAATCGACGAGCAAAAGAATATTTTCCCTCCAGTACTCATTCACATTTTTTAACCGACGTAGATGTTTTGGATGTAGATGCCTTATTTCAAGCTTTTGAGAAGGCTCGTCCAGACCTGGTCATTAATTGCATAGGTCTAATTAAACAGCATGATACAGCCAATGACCCTTTGGTGGCTTTACCCATTAACTCCATGTTTCCCCATCGTCTGGCAAAATTTTGCGCTTTGGCCAATGCACGTTTAATTCATGTGAGCACCGATTGCGTGTTTTCAGGAAGAAAGGGTTTATATAATGAGAGTGATCCGTCTGATGCCGAGGATTTATACGGCAAATCCAAATTTATTGGGGAGCTTGCTGATTTAAAGCATGCGATTACAATCAGAACGTCAATCATCGGCCATGAGATAAACAGTCATCACGCTTTGGTGGATTGGTTCCTTTCCCAAGAAAAGGCCGTGAAAGGCTATGCAAAAGCAATCTTCTCAGGTCTTCCTACTTTTGAATTAGCTCGTGTCATGCGCGATTACATCCTGCCTCGTCCTGATTTACATGGACTTTACCATGTGGCAGCAAAGCCCATCAATAAACATGATTTACTCGCTCTGGTGTCTGAAATTTACAACAAAAAAATTAATATTATTGCTGATGAGCAAGTGGTGATTGACCGTTCTCTTAATGCTGCCCGCTTCGAAGCAGCAACAGGGTATCGGGCTCCTTCCTGGCCAGAGCTGATTGCTCTCATGCATCAATCAAGAAAACTATATGGAGTTAATTAGATGTTCTATGACAAGGTCTTAATGATTACAGGAGGTACGGGTTCGTTTGGCCATACTGTTTTAAAACGTTTTTTAAAGTCCGACTTGCGTGAAATCCGAATTTTTAGCCGGGATGAAAAAAAGCAAGAGGACATGCGTAATGAATTAAATAATGAAAAAGTCAAATTCTACATCGGTGACGTGCGTGATGCGCGAGCAGTTGAAGAAGCCATGATAGGCGTTGACTATGTGTTTCATGCCGCGGCATTAAAACAAGTACCTTCTTGCGAATTTTATCCGATGGAAGCCGTACGCACGAATATCCTGGGCACCGAGAATGTGTTGAATGCAGGCATTGCCAATTCTGTGAAAAGAATCGTGGTGTTAAGCACTGATAAAGCAGTATATCCTATCAATGCCATGGGCATATCAAAAGCAATGGCTGAAAAGGTAGTGGTTGCAAAGTCCCGTCTAGTTACTGAAAAAGGTCCCGTTATTTGCGCAACCCGCTATGGTAATGTGATGGCATCACGAGGTTCGGTCATTCCCCTTTTCATTGAGCAAATTAAGGCAAAGCAACCCTTGACCATTACTGATCCCAAAATGACCCGTTTTTTAATGTCACTCGAAGACTCAGTAGATCTGGTACTCCATGCTTTCGAACATGCCCGCCAAGGCGATATTTTTGTACAAAAATCACCGGCATCAACGATTGCTGATTTGGCTCAGGCTCTTCTTGAGTTGTTTAAAAGCGACAGTGAAATCAAAGTCATCGGTACCCGACACGGTGAAAAACTTTATGAATCCCTAGTTTCCAGAGAGGAAATGGCTAAGGCAGAAGATATGGGAAGGTATTACCGCATCAGTGCGGATAACCGGGATCTTAATTATAAAAAATATTTTGTAGAGGGTGAGGAAATCATCTCAACTTTTGACGATTACACCTCCCACAACACTGAACGCTTAGCCATTCCTGAAATTAAAGATTTATTGCTTCGATTAGATTACATTCAGGAGACTCTTGATGCTTAAAGTTATGACTCTGGTTGGTACTAGACCGGAGCTAATTAAAATGAGTCGTGTCATTGCTGAATTGGATCAACACGTTGAACACGTTTTTGTCCATTCAGGACAAAATTATGACTATGAATTAAACCAGATTTTTTTCGATGATTTGGAAATCAGAAAACCCGATTATTTTCTAAATGTATCACGGGGCTCAGTCAGCCAATCCATTGCCGAAATTATTGCCAGTTCCGATGAGTTGTTCGAAAAAATCAAGCCGGATGCGTTAATGCTGTATGGCGATACCAACACTTGCCTGGCCGTCATTCCAGCAAAACGTCGTAAAATTCCTGTTTTTCACATGGAAGCTGGGAATCGTTGCTTTGATCAGCGTGTTCCTGAAGAGTTAAATCGGAAGGTGGTTGATCATTTGAGTGATATCAATATGGTCTTGACCGAGCATGCCAGACGTTACCTGATTGCAGAGGGCATTAAGCCTGAAACCATCATTAAAACAGGCTCTCATATGGAGGAGGTATTGAATTATTACATGCCCAAAATTCAAGCTTCCAACGTCCTGCAGCAATATGGTTTTAAAGAGCATAAGTATTTCGTGGTTAGTGCTCACCGGGAGGAGAATGTTGATTCCGCTGAGAACCTCAGTCAGCTGATTGAGAGTCTCGAGGCTCTGGCTGAACAATATCAATACCCTATTTTTTTCTCTACGCATCCGAGAACAAGCAAGCGCATTGAACATTTCATACAGCGGCCATTGAATCCTTTAATTCACTTCGCAAAACCGCTTGGACTGCTTGATTATATTCGGCTTCAGCTTTCGGCGTTTTGCATTTTATCGGACAGTGGGACAATCACCGAGGAAGCCTCTTTACTGAGCTTGCCAGCGATTACCATTCGCAATGCCCATGAACGTCCTGAGGGCATGGATGAAGGCACTTTAATCATGAGTGGTCTGCAAAAAGAAAGAGTACTGCAGGCGGTGCAAGTTGTAACCTCACAACATGATCATCAACATCGGGTTATTCCTGTTGTAAAAGACTACGAAGCAGGCCCTGTTTCTAAACAGGTCGTGCGCGTTGTTCTTAGCTACGTTGATTACATCAACAGGACGGTTTGGCATAAGTAATTTATCCCATTGGCCATAGCGGGAAGGTATGGCCTCTTGGAAAAATCACTCAAGCTTTGATGATTAACTATGGAGAGTAAATGACAAAAAGTCTTCCAGTTTACTCATTCCCCCCGCTGACGGAATTAGAGGTTTTGCTTGTTGCATTGTATTGTTGGCACACGCAATCTAATAAAATGCCCTTTGAAGTGTCATAGTCATGGAAATGCATTCTTAAATAGGAAGAAATGATGAGAGTTTTAGTTACAGGAGCTAATGGATTTATCGGCCGATATTTATGTCCCTTTCTGGTAAAAAATGATTTTGAAATCGACACCGTTTCATTTCGCAATGTAGAAGATGTGAATCATTATGATTTAGCCGATTACGACGCCATCATTCATCTTGCAGCCCTGGCTCATCAGATGCAGGGAGCGCCGGATGAGGCTTACATGAGCAGCAATTACGAATTGACCAAAGCTTTAGCCGATAAGGCAAAATCATCGAAAGTAGGCCGATTTATTTTTATAAGTTCTGTAAAAGTTTATGGTGAAACATCGGCAGATCAAGTATTGAATGAGGATTCTGCTTGCCTCCCGCAAGATGCTTACGGCCAAAGCAAGCTTTTAGCTGAACAATATTTACAGTCCATGGCGGATGATCAGTTTAAAATAGCCATTCTTCGCCTGCCTTTGGTTTATGGCCCTGAAGTGAAAGGTAATTTCCTAAGTTTGCTGAATTTGCATGCGAATAAAAAACTGATTCCATTTAAAAATATTATAGCACAGCGCTCCATGGTTTTTGTGGGAAATGTATGTGCTTTGATCATGACCCTGTTGAGTTATCAAGGAAATCAGCAAATATTCATTGCTGCTGATGACGTTGAACCCATCCAAATCAATGTATTATCGGAATTGATGTTGCAAGGTCTTGGGCGGCAAAGACAAGTCCTATTTTGTCGATTTCCAGCATTAATGCAGTGGTTAATCAAGCAATTTAAACCTGAAATTCATCGCCGTTTGTTTGAGGATTTTAAATTCACAGCAGCCCGCACTTTTAATGAATTGGCTTACCAACCCGCTTTCACAATCAAAGAAGGTATTGAGAAGACCTGTAATTGGTATCTTGGCAAATGAAATGGATTCAATGTGGTGTAAATTCAAAAAATCTCATAGAATTTTGCTTTTTTGAAGAGGCAAAAGAGGGAAAGAAATGTTTTCATTAGGTACTCTCTTTGTTGTGCTAATTTGTTCATGGCTACTTACCGGCTTAATTCGCCGTTATGCCTTAAAAGTGGGCATGCTAGATATACCAAATCACCGAAGTTCGCATGCTTGTCCTACCCCTCGTGGGGGAGGGGTTTCATTCGTTATTATGTTTTTGTCAGGGATTTTAATTCTGTATTCCTATGAGTTAGTAGACTCTTCGGTTATGCCGATTTTTATGGGTTCTGCACTGGCCATCGCATTAATTGGGTTTATTGATGATCGAATTCAAATTTCAGCAAAATGGCGTTTGTTAGGGCACTTTACGGCCAGTGCTTTTGCTGTCTACTGGCTCCAGGGGATGCCTTCCATAGCTTTTTTCTTTTGGACATTGCCTCAGGGGGTGCTGCTGAATGTTGTGGCAACTTTCTACGCAGTCTGGTTTTTAAATCTTTATAATTTTATGGATGGCATTGATGGACTGGCTGCTATCCAGGCGGTAACAGTGTGCCTGGGTGGAGCATTCCTGTATTACTTGCTTGGAGATTTCTCGGCGATGCTGTTACCCTTGCTTCTCGGTTTTGCCGTTTTGGGGTTTTTGTATTGGAATTTTCCACCAGCAAAAATTTTTATGGGTGACGTTGGCAGCGGTTTTCTGGGTTTTGTTCTAGCAATTTTGTCAATTCAAGCGGCACACATTAAAACCGAACTGTTTTACAGTTGGCTCATTTTATCGGCGGTCTTCCTGACTGACGCTACCATAACTCTGGTTCGCAGAGGTTTAGCCGGCCAGGCAGTTTTCGAAGCGCATCGAAGCCATGCTTACCAGCATGCAGCATGTCACTTTGGCAAGCATTTACCTGTGACCTTAGCTGTTTTAATAATCAATTTATTTTGGCTTTTGCCATTAGCGAGTCTTGCAGCATTAAATCATATGGATGGTTGTCTTGCCGTACTCTTAGCTTACATACCTATTGTGATGTTGGCTTTAAAGTTTAAAGCAGGGAAAGCTCAAGGCAAGCCACAAACAGCCAGCCTGGTGGAGCCCCAGCCTTGAGTATAAAAAATGAATTATTTCAATAAAAGAAGTCGGGCCGAAAAAGAGGGAGATAATTTTGGCGGCAATACCTTTAAGTTTGATTTATTTTTTCTCCTTTCCATTGCCGTCCTTCTAATTTGGGCGGTTGGTACAAGACCAAGCTTTGTTGGAATAGATACCAGTGGTTATGAGTATTATTTCGTAAGAATTTATAACCACCTTCCTGTTTACATAAATTACGAGTTTCTATATAAACTTTTTACCTGGATCTGCACAAAACTCTTTTCGTCTTACCTCTATTTCTTTGCTGCTTTTGCTTGCATAAATACTCTGTTGATAACTGTTTTTGTCTTTAAACTCAGCTCATTACTTCAATATAAGGTTCAAAGGTCAACGCTTTTTTTTCTGCTAGGAATATTTTTCTTTCTATCGCCATTCTTTTTCTCAGCCACTGTGAATGTACTCAGACATGGTACAGCAATATTTGCTTTGTTTATTTTTTATATTTCTTTAATTTCAGGCTTTGAGTTGTTCACCTTGGCAATTGCTGTCATATTTGCAATTGGCTTTCATCATACCGCCATCATTTCCCTGGCATTTTCACCCTTAGTTTTTCTCCCGAAACGATGGCTTCTTCTTCTCGTTTTTGGTTCGGCGACGCTGTATTTAACTGGCTTAAGTGAAAAATTAATCCAATTTGGTTCTTTGATAACCCATATTAATGTGTATGAAAAAATTCACGATTATGGGATGAAAGCCGTTTATAAAATAGGCATACGTTATAACTTCACTCTATTTACCTTAGGGATGGGATTAATTTTTACAGCCTTGGCCAAGTATGTTCTAAACGCTGAAGATAGAAAGCTATTTATGCCTTTGATTAAAATTTATTGGGTGCTCTCTTTGCCTTTTTTCTTTTTTGGCTTTGCTGCTTTTGCCGATCGTTATTTGCTGGGTGCTTGGTTGTTTTTATCAGTACTTGCAACGGCTTTTACGGCTTTATTTTTAAAAACTTATACTTTGTCAAACCGGTATTATTATGCATTATTCCTAACTTCATTTGCTTATCTTTTATTTAAGCTGCAGGGCCTGTAGTGCTTGGTTTTGATTGGCTACAACTTAAATTTCTTATGGGATATAATGTTTTTTCTAAAATAATGAGGATATTCCGAGGTCAATAAGGGTTGACTAGCATCGGCAAGAACACAGTTCATGCAGAAATTAGTTCAGCCTGATGGGGCCTTAATATCAATCTGGAAAGAGACTGAACTTGATTAAACGCGTTTTCGATTGTTTTTGTTCTTGCCTCCTGTTGGTTTTATTATCACCCATTATGGTAATCATTGCAGTTCTGCTGCGAATTTATTTAGGAAAGCCGGTTTTGTTTTGTCAGGAGCGGCCTGGTTTGCATGGTAAGTGTTTTAAAATGGTAAAATTTAGAACCATGCGAGATCTTGCAGATGAAAGCGGTGAGCCGCTATCAGATGCAGCGAGACTGACTGCCCTTGGGCGATTTTTAAGGGCCACAAGCCTGGATGAGCTGCCTGAGCTATGGAATGTGCTTAAAGGAAATATGAGTATGGTGGGTCCAAGGCCTTTATTGGTTGAGTACCTTAAGTTGTATAATGAGGAACAAAAAAGAAGGCATAATGTAAAACCGGGTATTACAGGTTGGGCGCAGATTAATGGGCGGAATGCGCTGGATTGGGAAGAAAAATTTCGTTTGGACTTGTGGTATGTGGACAACCAATCATTTTGGTTGGATTTAAAAATCTTGGCATTAACGTTAAAAAAAGTAATAAAGCGAGAAGGTATTAACCATCAGGGAAGTGCCACTGCCGAAAAATTCAAGGGAACTTCTTCATGAAAGTCCTGACAATTAAATCCGGAGCGAAATGAACGAGGCTTCTGGTGATTATACAGTTTTAGCTGTCCTTAAAATTATAGAAAACAAGAAGAGGTAACGTGTTAAATACAGCTTTTTCTCCATGGCCTAGTTATACAGAAGAGGAAGCCGATATTCTTCGTCGAGTGATATTATCAAATCGAGTGAATTATTGGACTGGAACTGAATGTCAGGAGTTTGAAAAAGAGTTTGCAGCGTGGACAGGTGTTGAATATGCGATTGCCCTATCCAATGGTACTGTCGCTCTGGATGCTGCACTGAATGCCATTGGCATTGGTCCTGGGGATGAAGTGATTGTCACTTCACGCAGTTTTATAGCCTCTGCTTCTGCCATCGTTACAGCCGGTGGCAATCCCGTTTTTGCTGATGTCGATGAAAATAGCCAAAACATCACCGCTGAAACCATTCGTGCTGTTTTGTCGCCCCGGACTAAAGCAATCATTTGTGTGCATTTAGCAGGCTGGCCTTGTGATATGGATCCCATCATGGCATTAGCCAAAGAAAGGAACCTTTTCGTCATTGAGGATTGCGCGCAAGCCCATGGCGCAAAATACAAGGGACGCTCTGTAGGCTCCATCGGGCATATTGGAGCCTGGTCTTTCTGCCAGGATAAAATCATGACTACTGGCGGTGAAGGAGGGATGGTGACCACCAGTGACCGTGATTTATGGTGTCAAATGTGGTCTTATAAAGAGCATGGTAAATGCCAGGAAGCGGTTCAAAATACTCAGCACAGCTCTGAGTTTCGTTGGTTGCACCATCGTTTCGGGACCAACGGAAGAATGCTTGAACTTCAGGCAGCATTAGGCCGTTTTCAATTGCAAAAAATGGCTGAATGGCACCAGAAACGATCAGAAAATGCCAAAGTCATCTGGGAAGTGGCTTCACGAATTAAGGGTTTACGAGTTCCTGAAATCCCGGAAAATGTTGAACATGCTGCATACAAATGTTACGTCTTCGTTGAAGAATCGCAATTGGCTGATGGCTGGGATCGCTCTCGAATTATTCAGGAAATAAACAAGAGGGAGGTTCCTTGCTATTACGGCTCTTGCCCTGAAATTTACCTTGAGAAAGCCTTTGATGGCACAAATTGGCGCCCGCACACGAGATTGCCGGCAGCCCGTAAATTAGGAGAAACCAGCTTGGTTTTTTTAGTTCATCCCACTCTCACCAAGTCGCAGATCGAAAAAACCTGCAGTGTCTTGGGTGCAGTGATGCTTGAGGCAACAGGGAATTCATGAAAATTTTGGTCACAGGTGGCGCTGGATTTATAGGTTCGGCTTTGATTCGCTACTTAATCGATGAAACCGAACATGCTGTCATAAATGTCGATAAATTGACCTATGCCGGTAATCTGCAATCGCTTGCAAGCATCGCAAACAGCAAACGTTACAGTTTTGAAAAAGCAGATATAGTGCAAAGTGAGCAATTGCAGCGTATTTTTCTTCGGCATCAACCCGATGCGGTCATGCATTTGGCCGCAGAAAGTCACGTTGATCGTTCGATTGACGGCCCTGCGTCTTTCATCCAGACTAATATCATTGGCACCTACAGCTTGCTGGAGGTAGTAAAATCTTACTGGCAGGCTTTGCCGGAATTAAAGCAAAATGCTTTCCGTTTTCATCACATTTCAACCGATGAAGTGTACGGGGATTTGGACGATCCTCACGAGCTATTCAAAGAAACTAGCCGATATGCGCCGAGCTCTCCTTACTCTGCCAGCAAGGCAAGTTCTGATCATTTAGTGCGTGCCTGGCATAGAACCTTTGGTTTGCCCATCCTCATTACAAATTGCTCAAATAATTATGGACCTTATCAATTTCCTGAAAAACTGATACCGCTTATGATTCTTAATGCATTAGCGGGTAAGCCAATGCCTGTTTATGGGGATGGCCGGCAAATTCGGGACTGGTTGTATGTTGAGGATCATGTTCGTGCCCTGTTAACTGTGCTTTACCATGGAAGAGTAGGCGAAACCTACAACATCGGTGGAGACAATGAAAAGCGCAACCTGGATGTTGTCTTTGAGATTTGCGACTTACTGGAAGAGTTACAACCTGCAAAACCCCCAGGCGTTCAATACTATCGACAACTGATTCAATTTGTGAAAGATAGACCTGGCCATGATCGCCGCTATGCCATTGACGCCAGTAAAATGAAGCAAGAGTTAAACTGGCTTCCCGAGGAAAGTTTTGAGACGGGGCTTCGTAAAACCGTAGAATGGTATTTGGCAAACAAGCAATGGTGTATGAACGTCCAGGACGGCTCCTATCAACATGAGCAATTTGCTGGTCAGAATGAGGAAATTAAGGCATGAAAGGCATCGTTTTGGCAGGCGGTTCAGGTACAAGGTTGCATCCCGTCACTCGCGGGATTTCAAAACATTTGTTGGCTGTTTACGACAAGCCAATGATTTATTACCCCTTATCGGTGCTGATGCTTGCCGGAATCAAAGACATTTTGATTATAACCACTCCCGAAGACAAAGCTTCATTTCAACGCTTGCTCGGCAGCGGTGAGCAGTTCGGAGTAACGTTTAGCTATGCCACGCAAGCCAATCCGGATGGCTTGGCTCAGGCTTTTATCATTGGGGAATCATTTATTGGCAAGGACAGTGTTTGTTTAATCCTGGGTGATAATATTTTTTATGGTCAGGGTTTCACGCCTAAACTCAGGGAGGTGGCCAACCGGCAGTCTGGAGCCACTGTTTTTGCCTATCCTGTGAAAGATCCAGGCCGTTTTGGAGTGATTGAGTTTGATGACAATTTAAAAGCCCTCTCCATTGAGGAGAAACCCGCTCAGCCTAAATCTAATTTTGCTGTCACCGGTTTGTATTTTTATGACAATCAAGTCATTGATTTCGCCAGACAAGTGAAACCTTCTCAGCGTGGGGAGCTTGAGATTTCCTGCATCAATCAAGCTTACCTTGAATGCAAGCAGCTGAAAGTCGAACTGTTAGGCAGGGGATTTGCCTGGCTTGATACCGGAACCCATGAGAGTCTTCTTGAAGCCAGCATGTTTGTGCAGACCATTGAACACCGGCAAGGTTTGAAAGTGGCATGCCTTGAGGAAATTGCTTATTACAACGGCTGGATTTCAAAACAAGCGATCGAAGAACAGGCAAAACACATGACCAAAAACAGCTATGGTACTTATCTGTTAGAATTGATTCGCGGCAATTAACCCATTTTTTGTAGGGGAAATATGATTCCTTTTAATAAACCGGCCATCGTAGGCAGCGAAATTAATTACATCCGCTTAATCCTCGAACAGCATGGGAAATTATGCGGCGATGGAACCTATAGCAAACAATGTCAGCAATGGCTTGAGCGGCCTGAAACAACACAAAAAGCACTGCTAACCCCTTCATGCACGGCTGCCCTGGAGATGGCGGCACTCTTAATTGACATCCAACCTGATGATGAAGTAATCATGCCTAGCTATACCTTCGTGAGTACAGCTAATGCTTTTGTTCTTCGAGGTGCTCGCATCGTCTTTGTTGATATTCGCAAAGACACCATGAATATGGACGAAAACAACATTGAAGCAGCAATTACGGCTAAAACAAAAGCCATTGTACCCGTTCACTATGCGGGTATCGCCTGCGAGATGGACAAAATTATGGCCATTGCAAAAGAACATAAGCTATTTGTAATTGAAGATGCAGCACAAGGTGTCATGGCTTCTTACAAAGGCAAGAGCCTTGGCTCAATTGGAGATTTTGGTTGTTACAGTTTTCATGAAACCAAAAATTATACCTCCGGTGGTGAAGGAGGGGCCTTGCTTATTAATGAGGAATCATTCGTTGAACGCGCGGAAATTATTCGGGAAAAAGGGACCAATCGCTCGCAATTTTTACAAGGTTTAGCGGATAAATACACTTGGCGTGATATTGGTTCAAGTTTTCTTCCCGGAGAACTGCAGGCAGCATACCTTTGGGCGCAATTGGAAGTTGCTGAGCAAATTAATGAAAAACGCAAGTGGCTATGGGCGCAGTACCATGAGGCATTTGAAGGGATGGAGCAGGCAGGTGTTGTCGAACGGCCCACGGTCCCCAAGGATTGTGAACACAATGGCCATATGTATTACTTAAAGTTATCTTCAGGCGAGGAGCGTTCACGCTTTATTGAGACGATGAAAGAACAAGGCATCCAAACCCCTTTTCACTACGTTCCATTGCATTCAAGTCCTGCAGGTCGTAAATTTGGTCGATTTTCAGGTGTGGATGTACACACTACTGTTGAAAGTGAACGATTGGTTCGTTTTCCCCTTTGGTATAATTTGTCGTCCTCAGAACTGGAGCGGATCATTAACATGAGTGTTGAAGCATTGAGGGCCTAACGTGCAGCAGCTTAAAGTGGCTGGCCTTACAGCCCTGTCACATCTTAGTAAACTCCTGGTCAATTTATTTATCATTAAACAAATTGCAGTCACACAGGGCCCCGAAGGACTTGGACTTTTGGGTAATTTCATGACGCTAGTGGTCATCGCCGGAACTTTAGCCGGGGGCGGCATTTCCTCGGGAATTATCAAATATATTTCCGAATTTACTGGTTCTTTAGACCGGCAAAGGAGTTTTGCCGGGAGTGCCTTTGTTTATACTGCAGCCTTCAGTTTATTCGTTCTACTTATAGGCTTGCTCTGCATTAGACCATTCAGTAAATATATCTTTTTAAGCTCGTCTTATTTCCCCTATCTCATTGCCTTCCTGGTTGCACAAATTTTTGTGGCATTTAATAATTTTGCCTATGGCTTAATGAATGGTCACAGGCGAAATAGTCTTTATGCCTTAGTTACAATCGTTGGCAATCTCATTGCCTGGTTTGTTGCTTCCTACTCCATTGATCATTTTGGCCAATGGGGAGCTATTATTGCCATTGTGGCGCCCGCTGTGTGCCCGTTTTTACCCGCCGCCATGGTTGCTGTCTCCCAGCCATCTTTGCACCGCTTGAAATTTCATTCCACTCGGAAAGACAGTGTATTGCTTTCACGATTCAGCTTGATGTTGTTGTTCAGTACCATTTGTTTTCCATTGGTTGAAATGCACGTCCGCAATGCCCTCATTTTTAACGTGAGTATCGATGCAGCAGGATATTGGCAAGCCATAACCAAACTGTCTTCAGCGTATTTAAGTTTTTATTCGTTGTTTCTTTCTTTTTATTTTGTTCCGATTATTTCAGCAGAAACAGACCGGGGTAAATTAGTCAAAGAAACAAAAAAGATGCTATTGTTTGTCGCTGCTCTTTTTATAGTCATGTTTACTGTGTTTCTCAGCTTGAAATCTTTTGTCATAGAGCTTGTCCTCTCTGACAAATTCATCGCCATTAGCCAATTGTTTGTTCTACAAATGATTGGCGATTTTTTCAGAGTATTGGGTTGGGTAATAGGATTTATTGTGGTTGCCAAAGCTTTGACTAAGCTGTTTATTTTAGGGGAAATCCTGCAAGGAGGGTTATTCGTTCTCCTCAGTTCCTTCGAGTTGCAACGTACAGGCGAATTACAAGCGGTCATTATCGCTTATGTTGAAACTTGTGTTTCATATTGCATCATTGCGTTGGCTGCATTTTATTATATCTTTCTGCGAAAGAAATTTAGATTAGCTCAATCGAGCTGAGGTTGAATCATTATGAGCAAAGACATTATTTCAACGCGCATTGCCCGGGTGTCCACCGTACCATTATTTATATTTACTTTACTTCGAACGCAAGTGGAAGCCATTCGGGACAGTGGTGCCGCAGTGACCATCATTACCAGTCCTGATGCAGGTTTGAAAGGGTTTAAACCCATTGAACGTTGTGAATTTAAAACCCTAGCCATCGCTCGTGAAATTAAGCCTTTCGCTGATTTGCATTCTCTCCTTAAACTGTTCAAATTGTTTCGCAAGCAACGGTTTACCATTGTCCATTCGAATACTCCCAAGGCAGGGCTGCTTTGTGCGATAGCCGGGAAAATGGCTGGTGTTCCCATTCGCTTGCACACCTTTACCGGACAGCCTTGGGCAACGATTGGGGGTTTGAAACGGTCGATGCTTAAATTTTTTGATAGACTCATTGCCACTTTAAATACCTATTGCTATGCCGACAGTGAAAGCCAGAAGGCGTTTTTAATTGAGAATAAAATCATCAAAGCCAATAAAATTTCGGTTTTGGGAAGTGGCTCTCTATCGGGTGTCGACATCACACGTTTCGATGAAGGGAGATTTTCACCCCAGCAAAAACAAGAAATTCGCGTTTCCCTAGGGATAAAAGAAGATGAAATGGTTTTGTTGTTTTTAGGGAGAATAACCAAAGAGAAGGGTGTATTTGAGCTGATTGACGCCTTTTCAAGATTGTTGGTTAGTCATTCCAAAATCACTCTGTTAATGGCAGGGCCTTTTGAACAAGGCATTGAGGCAGAAATCCGGGCATATGGGGAAAAGCAGTGCGGCAACAAAATCATTTTCTCCGGTTTTTGCGCCGAACCTGAACAACTCATTGCCATTTCTGATGTATTGTGTCTGCCCAGTTACCGTGAGGGCTTTGGTACCGTAGTCATTGAAGCCGCCGCGATGTCTGTTCCTGCGGTAGGCAGCAGAATTTATGGTTTGCAAGACGCGATTGTTCATGAAGAAACAGGCCTTTTGGTGGAGTCTAAAAACGTGGAAGATTTGGCAGTTGGCTTAAACCGATTGATTTCAGACGATTCCTTTCGACTCCGGTTGGGTCGGAATGCCAAGCTGCGTGCGGTTACTGAATTCGATTCACAGCAATTTGGTTTGCTTATGGTGCAGGAGTATGAAAAATTGCTTTCTAAAAATTCCTTCAAGAATTAATGAGGGGCGGCTTCATGCTTTGTGAATATAGCAAAAAAATGTTAATTACGATGGCTTCCATAAGCCGGTGTTAGAGGGTAATGTCCATGCATTCTTTAATCAGTGGGGTAGATACAAAGCGCTTCGGATTTAATGTAGCCAAGGTGCAGGAGTGGGGGGCATCGCCGCAGGAACTGATGATGCAGTTGAAAGATGCACAGGTAAAACTGATCATCTCCCGTTTGCCCAGCGAAAGAGTTGAAACCATCAATCAGCTCGAGGATTTAGGCTTTCAATTAAAAGACAGCCAGCTGACTTATAAATTTGATTTACACAGGCTGAACTTAAGCAATTTGGATTTGCCGAGCCATTTGCATGTGCGGGAAGCTTCCGAGGCCGACCTGCCGTCTATAGGTGTTTTGGCAAAGCTCGCGTTTAAGGATTACGGGCACTATGCCAACAACGCTCGACTTGATAAAAGCAAGGTTGATGAAATTTATGAAGATTGGGCCGTAAGCAGCTTCAGCAATAAAGATTATGCAGACAAATTTTTTATCATTTCCTCAGGAGAGGATGTGGCAGGGTTTTTGACGTTTAAACTGTGTGAGCAAAATGGGAAAAAATTTACCAAGGGTGGCATAGGTGCGGTTTCCGATCGATATCGCAATCAAGGAATTTTCAAACTCCTCAATAAACAAGGATTGTTGTGGGCAAAAGAATTAGGTCTTGATTGGGTTGAACACAATGCATTAACGACCAATTACTCAGTAGGTCGTGTATTCACTTCTCTTGGTTTTTATAATGCGGCATCCTATGTAACACTTCATTGTTGGTTAGATTAAGCATCCTACTGGCTGCTTAAGCATCCTACTGGCTGCTTAAGCAGCCAAGTTTCGTTTTTAGCTGTGAAGTAGTATCATCTTACAATTTGCTTTTTGAGTCTTTAAAATGTCAAAAGCTACGGTCGTTATTTCTTGTTTTAATCAAGAGGAATACATTGAAGAATGCCTTAACAGTGTCCTGGCACAAAAGACGGACTTTGATTTTGATATTCTCATTTCCGACGATTGTTCAACGGATGGTACTCAAGAGATCATTCAAAAGTATCAAGCCTCTCATCCGCAGCAAATCACTTGCATTTTGCGTGACCAAAATATTGGTGCCGGTAAAAATTACATCGAAGCACATAAAGCGGCTACAGGCGATATTATTTTTCATCTGGATGGTGATGACATCATGTTAGCTGGAAAAATGCAGAAACAGTTTGATGCGTTTCATGATGGTTCTGTGAATTTGGTGTTTCATAAGGCTTTATATTTTTCCGATGATAATCGTTATCAGGCTGAGACCGGCAATGCTGGTTCCCTATCTGAGTCTATTGTTTATTTTAATGCCAAAGATTTAGCTTTGTGGGGAACGGTAGCTGTACATAGCTCCTATGCTTATCGTAAATTGGCACGTAAGACAATGGATCCTGGACGGGATTTTATGGAATGGTTTTTTGCAATGGATTCCCTGTTGCCCTCTGGAAAAGGAGTCTACCTCAATGAATTGCTCGTAAAATATCGCTGTAATCCCAAGGGTAATGCTTATCTTGCCAGCAAGGCCGGGCGATTAAAAGCCTATAACATCTATTTCAATGATGTATTTCATTATTTCAAAACTGAACCAGCTTTGCGTCGCGAGTTGTATAGCAACTGCCTAGTCACTGCTTTGGCCATGCTTAAGGGACGCTGTGGTTTTGCAAAGGGGTTGCCACTGTTTTTATTGAGCAACTTGCATTATTTTCGACCTAATAAATTCAAGCGGACATTGCAGATGCGATCTTCGGTGGCACCGGCTAAGAAAATACGCTAACGGAAAAAAAGGTCATCCTTGACCCGTAAATACACAAATCATTAGATAGAAGGGGAACTTGAGCATTCGTCACAAGCATCGGCAACTGCTTTGACTAAGCTGGCTACTGGACGAGTGGCTAAAGCAAGGGTACTCAAAATAGGATTAATCAGGGCAGAGATTAGGGATGAAACAGCCTGCAGGAAGTGAGCACCGGCTTCCTTTAATTCTCCAGTGGTTCTTTCATCGAGCAATCTTGCAGATTGTTGTTGACCTTCACTCCACAAGCGAAAAGCATTGGCTAAAGAAGCCACAGAATTAAGAAGGCTGATGACTACATCCACCAAGTGGACGGGAGCAAGACCGACATCAATGATGGGGTTTAGCACATAAGCAAAAAAGTCGGAAAATTTCCTGTCTGTAGCTTGGATGGGTGTAACTAAATTGACAAGACGTTTGCTGGGTGAAAAGAAAGTGCCTTCTGAATTTCTAAGAATAGGTTTAACCACAGTAGCCATGTACAAACTCCTAAATGTAATGATAATTAGGTCACTTATTAAGCAGTTTGGTTTGTTTTATTCAAACTGAATCCCTAGTGTCTTATTGGGTAAAAAGTGACAGGCGATTATACAATAATGTGTATAAAGAGGGCAATAAAATGATTTGCTGTAAAAAAATATAACAACAAATCATTTTAATGAAAACGTTAAATGATTGTGGAAGGGGCGGATTGCTTTTTAGCACTTTCAACGCCAGGTTGATCAAATGCATTAATATTCCAAATCACACTTTGAGCATAAATTTTGTGCTCATACATCGCCACAAGCTGCCCCAGGGTAAAGGGAGAGCAGTCGGTCAATTCAATGTGATTTAAAGGTTGATTACCGGGGATATAACCATTCGGATCTAGGGGATTATCAACGCCATAGGCTAGAATTCGTTGTTTTGCATGAGACATTTCATTGATAATTTCAGAAGAGAATGATTTTAAACTGATAAAATCCAGAGCGACTTTATGAGTTCCCTGGCAAAGAAGCTGGTAATAACTATGCTGAGCCTGATTTCCTAGGCCACCCCAAACCAAAGGCCCGGTGGAATAGTTCAGTGCCCGTCCCGTTTGATCAATGGATTTGCCATTGCTCTCCATATCCAATTGCTGAACGTAGGAGACAAAATACTCTAATTGTTGTGCATAAACCAACATCAGCAAATTAGGTATATGTAAAAAGTTATTATTCCATATGCCTGCCAATGCCAGCATAACGGGTATATTTTGTTCAAAAGAGGCATTTTTGAAATGCTCATCCATATGGTGGGCACCTTCGAGCAGCTGACTGAAGGCCTCATAGCCAATGGCAATGGCGGCAATCAAGCTTACGGCGGAGCAGAGGGAAAAACGGCCGCCAACCCAATCCCAAATGGGTAACACCTGATTGAAACCAAATTCTTTTGCGCGCTGACCATGAGCGGTGACCGCAATAAAATGCTTGTCAATGTGCTGTGGATTGTCCAGCCATGCCAAAGCCTTTTTGGCATTATACAGTGTTTCTCTTGTGGTAAATGATTTGGATGAAACGATAAAAAGAGTGGTTTCGGGATTTAATTTTTTGGTCACATTGGCCAGTGCATAAGGATCGACATCAGAAACAAAATGATAATTCAGACGTTCATCGACTAAGTGAGCCAAGGCTTTAATCAGAAAGCGGGGACCCAAATCAGAACCGCCTATGCCGATATTAACTACATCCTGGATCGGTTTTCCAGAAAATCCCAGCCATTTTCCACTTCGGATTTTTTCTGAAATATCTTTCATGGCCTCACGTGCTGCCTGAACTTCAGGAATGATGTTATGCCCATTCACAAAAATACTTTCCTTGGCTGGGGCTCTCAGGGCGGTATGGAGCGCTGGTCTATTTTCACTGCGGTTCACAATTTCCCCGCTCATCAAAGCGTGAATTTTATTTCTTAACTGACACTCTTCGGCAAGAGCAAGAAGCAATTCGACACTGCTTGTGTTTAATCGTTGCTTGCTTAAATCCAGGTGGATATTCTGAGTGGAAATGTTTAAAGCTTGATTCCTGTGCGCTGAACTCTTCAGCTCATTGACCGTGGCCAAACGTATGGTTTGCACGTGTTTTTCTAATTCAATCCAGGAATTCAGTTCGGTTAATTGCTTCATGCGCATTATTCTTGAAAAATTTTTTCTAAAAATATCACTAATGCTTGTTATGAACAATTAAAAAATCCATCTTTATGGACTTCTTCTTTATGCTTTGTGGAAGTCAATCCCTTGTTTTGAGTATTTAAGAACAATTTGATAGAAAATCACATAAAAAAATAGCTTTTTTTATAAATTTTTGTATAATCTTCCGCTTCATTTTCGAGAAGGCTTGCCGAACGTAAATTAATCAAGCGAGTTGTTGCCTGAGCGAACACATAGTTTGCCTTTTTAGCAATCAGTCGTTTTGCTTTACTTTGTGCCGTTGATGACGGTACTAGATTGGATTTCTTAATATTTTGTTAAGAATCGTTGTGTAAACTTACAATCGAAAAGCCAAAAAATTGTTTATAATTTAATCATAATGTAGTCACCGAGAACACCATGGAAGATTCTATGGAATAGATGGTGGCTGCCATCTATAAGGGAGATTAGTCATGTTAATTTTGACTCGGCGTATTGGTGAAACTCTCATCATTGGCGATGATGTGAACATCACTGTTTTAGGTGTCAAGGGAAATCAAGTGCGATTGGGTATTAACGCGCCTAAAGATGTTTCTGTACACCGCGAAGAAATCTATTTAAGAATTCAGCAAGAAAAAGAGTCAACTGATACTGAAGAAGCTGTATAACCCAGTTTTTTATTGCAGTCAGCCAGTCCCGAGTCATGGCAAAAGGAGTTGCCAGCTCGGGACAAATTTTTTTGTAACCCTTAATGTTCAATCGTATTGACTGATGTGTCCCCTGAGGATAATTCGTGACACACACCGGCTTCGTCTTGTAAACAGAGTTGGCCAAATTGATTCACACCAAGAGCTTTGCCTTGCAATAAGCCATTCGGTTGTGAAACGGTGATTAACTTTCCCGCCAAATAATCTACGGTTTGCCAATCGCTTAAAAAGCTTGCAAAACCTGAATTTAAAAATTCCCGCATGTGCTGATGGAGCTGATAAATTAAGTTGGCAAGCAGATGGTTACGATCCTGGCGTTTACCGGTAATTTCATACAAGGAACACCAGGGTTTGTCGGGTATCGGCAACTTATCAGTTTCGGTGTTTACGTTTAATCCAATCCCAATAATGACTTGGGCGCAACCATTGCTTTCAGCAATGACTTCAATAAGAATGCCGCATAATTTCTTATGGCTCCAAATTAAATCATTAGGCCATTTTAACTGGATGGTCTCATCAATTCCGCTGTCTTTTAATGCAGCAAGCACTGCAAGGCCGACTAAGAGACTTAATCCGGATAGTTGGGATAGGCAACAATCTAATTGCCAGCGGCTTGAGAAATAAATGTTTTCAGCAAAAGGAGAAATCCATTGACGGCCAAAGCGGCCACGCCCCGCGGTTTGCATTTCTGCGCAACAAATACTTAATGTAGAATCACCAGTCAATTCTTTGAGGAATTGGTTGGTAGAACCAATAATTGGCTGAATATGAAACTGGAGGGGTGTCTCAAAATTGCGCAAATGCAAATGTTTGATTATGGTTCGTTCATCCAAAAAGCTGATTGGGGTGTTTAACTGGTAACCTTGCTGAGGAATGCGTTGGATGGGTAGCCCCCATTCCAGCAACTGTCGAACATGCTTCCATACGGCTGTGCGTGAAATAGACAATCGTTCACCAAGGGCATTGCCACTGTGGCATTCGCCGTCAGCGAGTTCTTTTAACAAGGTGAGCTGAGTTAAGGAAAGTTGCTTCATTAAGATACAAAAAGAAGAACAAACAAGTATTATACAACGACTCGGAAAATTGAGGCAGAGTAATCTCACATATTGATTGCTGACTCAGACATGGCTCCTCCCAAAAGCAGCATGCCAGGGGAGGAGTGGGTAGTTTGAGTTAAGCTCTTCTTGTGGCTAAAGCAAGAAAAATATAGGTCCATCCACTCACCAAGAGCTCAATGGCTATGAAAAGGCCAATAATCCACAAGCCGCTGACAGGCCATTGCATGAGAATCATAATACCCAATATAAAGGCAATAATTCCCGCAAATAACAACCATCCCCAGCCAGCTGCGCCTTTAAGCATGATGGCCATAAAAAAACGGCTGATGCCAATGATGATCAGCACTGAGGCCAGGAGGGCTGTGATAATGGCGGATGCAAAGAATGGATCATAGAGGACAAGCCCTCCAGCGATTAAATAAAGAATGGCGATGAAAGCATGCCAGGCAACCGCTTTCCACTGTTTGGATTTAAAGGCATCGATGATTTGGGAGAAACCACCGATTAACAGCAGGACTCCAAGAAAAAGCATGCTCGCTAAAGTGAGACTCACCAGCATTCCCAAGCCGATGCAGCCTAAAAACACAAATACAATCCCCAAGGCTAAAAGCCAACCCCAGTTGCGTCTGAGCTCTCGACGCTCCTCTAGCAAAATAGAAGCCATATAATGTCCTTATTAAGTTATCATCCCAATAAATCATAAACAAAAATTAGAGGGCATGCACCCTCTCATTAATTAATTATTTTTTTTTGAGATGAGGCTTGATGTTCTCTGTTTAATTGATGAATGCCTGGGATATTATGGAAATAACCTTTGTTTTTAAACCACCTTTCCCCATCCCAATGCATCCAATCACTAACTTCATGCCCTAAGCTTTTTATTCCTTGCACGCCTTTTGTCCGATGAGGCTCATGCTTTGTGATTTCCCAATAACGCAATTCGTAAAATGGATTGCTAGGAACTGCGTTTTTCGCTTTTTCAAAATACTCTTGATGATTGACTTCATTCAGTTGGAAATAATAGTCCATATCAGCGATTAGAAAATAAGCTTTGCCAAGTAAGGGTTTGGTTTTAGGGTTCTGAATGGGCTCAAGGATGGCTATCACTTTCTCCAGGGATCTGATTAAGTTGATAAAAGCTTCCTTATTGTTTTTCAAGTGTTGATTATTATCATAATATTCATTCTCGGGCATGACCTGATACATTTGATGATCGATTTGTCGCATCATTGCTTTTGCCAAAGCAGCCAACCTGACTTTGTCTTCCTCAGCATTCTTAGGTTTACATTGCGTCAGTAGATTGACGGCTTTCTGAACATCACTTAGATTGCACCTTTCGATGGAATTGGTTTTCATCTCCACATCAATGATTAATTCTGCATATTCACGTTTGTAGATATAGAATAATTCTTCTCTGTTTGTTTCTTTAAACAACATCTCGGTTTTAATGGGTTGGAGCTCATAGGCTTTTTTCATCAGTACTACTGCTTGAGCTAATGGGATTAAAGCTTCGGACAATCTTCCTTCCTTAATCTTCTTAAAGGCCTCTTCTCGCTTTAATTTAGCCTCAGATTGAAAATGATCCGCCGCTACAGCCAAATCCTGGGGGTGAAATCCTTGTCCCTTTGTATCACTAAAAAGGTTATAAGCATCAGGGTAAAGTTTGTCTTCCACTAATAATTGCATGGCTTGTGAAGGAAAATGGCTGCTGAAATCAGGGTAAAATTGCTGCGCGAAGCGGCTGATTTTCAAATCCCTTGGCCATTTTTTCAGGTAATGCTCAAACAGTTTGTTTGAGAGCGGGCTCGTTTTTTTGATGAAGGACTTAATCTGTTCCTCACTAAATTCTTTTAGTAAGATTTGCAATGCCCCATCCACGTCCCTATCCAATTCAAGCAGATCAAAAGCTGCTTGAAATTCTTTCTTTTTTAAATGATGGTTTACGAAAAATTTAATTTCTTCCCCTCTGATTTTAGGGGCTAGCTCCAAGGCTTGAGTAATTAAGCTTATGGGGTCGGGAGACTTAAACAACAATGAATTGATTGAGCTGGTGATTTTACCCACCATGGAATCCTGGCCATTTTTTGCCCTTTCAATTTTTTTCTTGGCGAGAGCCAGTGCAAATTTACTGTCCCTAAAGTATGTGAAGGTTGCGGGATCAACATCAACTAATGCGGCCGCGGCCTCCATAATCACAAGATTATTTTGCGGATCAAGACTTGGTGCCACATGATGGAGATTTAAGGATATCCAGGATCGGCCGAAGGCATGATTTAAGGGAATGTGTTCACCATGGTTGGCAATCACAATGGACTGTACGTGATGGTAATAATAATCCACCAATTGTTGTTGGATTAATTGCGTGGTTTGATCGGTGGCTTCGGTAGAAAGATTTTTTAGAAGCTCTTTATCCAGATCTTGTTGTCGCAGAAATTGCAGATGCTCATTCGGGAAACCTCTTAGGTAACCATAATAAGCGTACTTATAAATGCTGAGGCAGACGTTATGCGAGCGACAGTGATTATAAAAACCAAGCCAACCTTTAAAATGCTCCCAAGCGTAGCGAATTAAACCCGCAGGGCGCAACTCCTGCCCATTCGTATACAAGTATTTAGCTTGACTAAGTCGCTGCCATTCTTCGATATACTCTTTTCTGCTGTCTGCATAAAAATAAATGTCTGGCCGATGACTGTAAGTAGAAACTGAATCTTCAGGTATTTGGTTGAATAAAGCAGTATTGATTCGTGGCATAAAATAACCCGGGTTTTTATAAACAGCAAACTGTTTAATATGGAGATCGATTGCTCTAAAAGAGAGCTGATTGTATCACGAAAAAAGAAAAAATCATCGACCAGGGCTAAATTTCTTCAGCCTTGAAAAAATCCAGAGGATTGACTTTAAGGTAGCGAATTACTTCAATCTGAGGCTGAAAACATAGGGCTGCACAGCAGCTTATTTGTGGCATAAAGCAACGCATTTGCCAAACCGTTTCATGGAGACTATCAACTATTTCCTCCTGCGCGGCTGGTAAAATTGGCACGTTAAATCGTTGCGTTGGATAGCTTAAACCAAGGCCGCAGGCTTTAATGAGAGCTTCTTTTTGCGACCAAATACTGAAGAAAGACAGGGGCTTCAATTGAATTGGTACTTTGGCTAATGCTGCACACTCTTGTGGCGAAAACGAATGCTTGGCAATCCCTTCATAGGGTCTTGCCGAAAAAAATTCCAAATCAATTCCGAGAGGGGTATGCTGGCCTACGGCTAGTAAAGCCAATTCGCCTGAATGGCTTAAATTAAATTCAATTGCCTCCTTGCTCTTGATTTCGGGTTTGCCATGACTATTGTAGTCAAACTGCAAATGTTCCGGCGGGCAATTTAAATACTTTCCCAAGATGATTCGCATCATCGCACGAGCCACCCTATAGCGCCGGCGGTGGTGTTCAAAACGGAAGCGGTTTCCTTTGGCTTGCTCATCCTCGTTAAGAAGCAAAAGGGCGGGTTGCGCAAATTGGGTCAGGGGAAATTCCCAAACATCAATACGTGAAGGGCTAAGACAACAGTCTCTGACAGACATGGCTTTAAATAGAGGCATAAGCAATCCAAAAACCTATTGCAATCATTCAAGCAAGGGCGAACGCTATTATTATAGCTAGAACAAGTGGCGTGAAATTGCAGTTGCGGTTATCATATCGCATGAGTGTAAATTCGCCAAATGAGTAGCAAATGAGTCGACAGTTTTTGGATTTTGAACAACCCATTGAAGAGCTGAATCAAAAAATTCAAGCTTTGCGAATGGTGGGCAATGATAATGAAGTCAATCTTAGCGAAGAAATTTCTCGCCTTGAGTCCAAGTGCGAAGAGCTGACCGCTAATATTTTTTCCAATTTGGAGCCATGGCAGGTAGCTCAACTGGCTCGCCATCCCTTGCGCCCTCAAACTACCGATTATCTAGAGCACATATTTACCGATTTTCAGGAATTGCATGGTGACAGGCATTATTCCTCGGCTCCAGCAATCATTGGTGGCCTTGCACGGCTCAATGGAGAGCCAGTGGTAGTATTGGGTCATCAAAAAGGGAAAAAGACTAAGGAAAAAGTCTATCGTAATTTTGGTATGGCCAGACCCGAAGAATACCGCAAAGCGCTGCGGCTGATGAAATTAGCTGAAAAATTCAAATTACCCATTTTTACTTTTATTGATACGGCCGGCGCTTATCCTGGAATCGGTGCTGAGGAAAGGAATCAATCCGAGGCGATTGCCAGAAATCTCCTGGAAATGGCCAAATTAAAAACAATGGTTATTTGCACCGTTACCGGCGAGGCTGGTTCCGGTGGTGCGCTTGCCATAGGGGTTGGCGATCGTGTTTTGATGTTGCAATACGGTATTTATTCCGTCATTTCTCCTGAGGGATGTGCTTCAATTCTTTGGAAAGATCCCTCCAAGGCCAGCGAAGCAGCACGAGCCATGGGAATTACCGCAGATAGAATCATTGAATCAGGTTTGGTTGATGATGTGATTCCTGAACCCCTTGGTGGAGCTCATCGTAATGTGGCTGAAATGGCGAAACGGCTTAAAGACATTCTGGTTGAGGAATTAAGAACGCTAAAAACCTTTCCCATGTCTGATTTATTAGAGCAACGATATAAAAAATTTATGGCAATGGGAGCTTGTGATTGAGTCTTTGATTGATAATCAATGCCGGCAGTCTCTCCTGGCTTGTGAGCGCATCTACGTCGGTTACAGTGGGGGATTGGATTCGACAGTTTTACTTCATGCTTTGTCACAAGACCCCAATTTTTTGCCGAAAATAACTGCTGTACACATCAATCATGGACTGAGTCCAAATGCGCAGGGGTGGGAGAAACATTGCCAAGCTTTTTGTAAAAAGCTAAATTTGCCTCTGATTATCAGGGCTATTAACCTTCATAAACAAGGAAATGTGGAGGAAATTGCTCGAAAAGCCCGTTATGAAGTTTTTAGGGATCTTGTGCAAGAGAATGATTGTCTTCTTCTGGCGCATCACTTAAATGATCAGGCTGAAACCCTGCTGCTTCATCTTTTTAGGGGTGCCGGGATTGATGGTTTGGCTGCCATGCCATTTTGTAAATCGTTTGCCAAGGGGAAATTAATTCGGCCACTCCTGTTTCATTCAAGAGCTACTCTAAACAATTACGCTGGCGAAATGCAGCTGGATTGGGTAGAAGATGAAAGTAATGAGAATTCTGATTTTTCAAGAAACTTTATTCGCCATCAGATTATTCCGGAGCTTAGAAGTCGTTGGCCTAAAGTGATTAACAATTTAACCCGCACCTCAGAACATTGCCAACAAGCGCAAAGTAATCTGGATGATTTGGCTAAAATGGATTGTCCTTCTCTCAATGACATTTCAACTGTGCTCGAATTGAACCAGCTAAAAAAACTCAACAGGGCGCGCTTGACCAACGTTCTAAGGTTATGGTTAAAGAAAAATGAAGTCAGATTGCCATCAACAGCTACCTTTACTCGTTTGATTACCGAATTGATTGAAGCCGCTTCGGATGCAAACCCACAAGTGTCTTGGCCGGATATCTCGGTTAGGCGATATCAGAATGCTTTATATCTTATTAAGAAAGCTAATCCCCCGCTTCCTTTAATTACACCATGGCCGACTTTCCCTGAGCCATTGAATTTGCCTGGCTTAGGAGAATTGAAAGTCAAAGCGGCCAAAAAAGGTTTGGCCATTCCCGCGGGGAGCAAAATTGAAATTCGCTTTCGTCAGGGAGGAGAGACTTTAACCTGGCGAAAGCAAACCAAAGAGTTGAAAAAACTGTTTCAACAATGGCAAGTTCCTACCTGGCTTCGTAACCGTATTCCTCTCCTGTACATTAATGAGCAGCTCGCTTGTGTGGTCGGTTATGCCATTAGTGACTCATTTTTCAAAGATTCCCAAGAATCCTTCGAAATTGCTTTGCTCTAAAAACCTCAACCCGTTGTACCCCAACTCTATTATTAACTTTTAGTTAATTAATGTTAACAAAAAAACGTATTTATTAATTTTTTATCATGAATATAATTTTCTTATTTGTTGAGAGAAACATCATGATTTCTAAATTTAGAGTAGCCTGGTTGCTTAATTATATTTCCATAGCTTCTTTTTCTGCGACCATCATTACTCCGGCACTGCCTTTGATGCAAGTACAATACAAACTCAGTAATGCTCAGGTTGAATGGCTCATATCAATCTTTCTGCTGGGTTATGTATTTGGTCAATTAATTTATGCACCCCTGGCAAATCGCTGGGGAAGATTGCTGGCCTTGAGATTAGGCCTGGTTATTAACCTGGTTGGAGTTCTCTTAGCTTTACTCGGTATTTTTGAAAACAGTTTTATCACCATACTTTGGGGGCGCTTCATTACTGCCTTAGGTGCCGCAGGCGGTTTGGCATGCACCTATATGCTAATTAATGAATGGTTACCTGAAAAGCAACGCACGGTGGCCATTGCTTACAGCATTTTAGCCTTTACTATTGGCATAGGTGCCGCAGTAACGATAGGTGGCTTGGTGAGTGACAATTGGTCCTGGAAATGTTGCTTTGTACTCTTGCTCATTCACGGCGTCATCATGTTGGCGGGAACAAAGCTGTTTAGCGAAACACTTGTAGAACCCCAAGGCATTCATGTATCGGTTATTTTGAATAACTACAGAAAAGCTTTAGCTTCTAGACAACTTATCGTTTTTTCGCTATTGCTGGGTTTCTGCTCGGCCATGGGATATTGTTTTTCAGCAAGTGGCCCTCAAATTGCTCATCATATTTTAGGAATTTCTGCATCCACCTATGGGTATTGGAATTTACTGAATATGATTGCTATGTTCATGGGTGGTCTTTGGTCCAGACGTTTGCTTCAGCAGTTTTCAGTTATGCCCATCATAGGTCTGGGATTATTCGGAAGTGCTGCAGGGATAGTCAGTTTGCTGTTGATGCTGAGCAATCACTCGTCTTCGCCATTGTGGTTTTTTGCGAGCACCATGAATTTCTATCTGTTTGGAGGACTACTGTTCGCAGGCGGCTCTATGGTTGCCTCAACGGCCATTGCCGATAAAGCCAGTGCTTCCTCAATGATGAGTTTCCTAAACATGTTGAGTGCAACCATCGCTGTGATTAGCTTAGGCTATATGAGTGTTAATCCTCTGTTGGCATTTATTGAGACTTTAGCAACCATGTGGGTTTTAGTGACGGTATTGCTGATTTTAGAGTGCACAAGAAAGCAAGGTGCTCGACCCATTCCAGTAACTGAAATGTAAGCTAAATGTCGGTTAGATAACGCTTGCAGGATTAGCATAAAGCATACTAGGGGGTAAGTCTCGCTGTTATACCCCCGTTTTTAGTTTTAAGCTTTCTCATGGCTTTAAGCCCACAGAAGAAAGCTGGTGGTGGCAGATTTAAATCAATACTACCAGTCGAAATGATAATCTGTTTTCCGGCTACTCCAGCCATCGGCTATTTTAATATCGAGTTGTTTTGCAGAATGCAAATCGAACTCGATGATGGGACCCCAGTAGGGGTTGTAAAAATTAAAGGTTTTGATGTCAGTGCCTTGGTCCAACTTAATACTGCAATACAACTGACGTGGATCGGGTGAACCAAGGCCGTCTCCAAAGCCTAAATCCAACTGCGTTGAGCCTTCAGCGTTTGCTTGTGCATCGACGGAATAACAGCTGTTGCATTCAATTTTTACTGTTTGTTCAAGGTGATTATTCAATTTTAAACAGCTGCCATGAATGTATAAACAAGGTTGGGCTGAGAAGGCGGAACCTGCGAACAGGGCGGTAAGTGAAAGAATATAATGGAACCTGGACATGAAGAAAGTCCTTGTAAAAAAAGAATACAAACTTCTATCATTTTTGCAATTTGCTTGTCAATTACGAAACGTTAAATCGAGCAGTTTATTGGGTTTGCAACACAGAAATGTTCATAGAGGATCAAAGGAGTAAGTCAGAGTGATCTCGCTAAATAAACTATGAAACCACTCTGCAAAAAACTCAATTTAGGGCATGTTTTTAGCATTCGGGATGGTTGACCGCCAGGCCTCCCATGGAGGTTTCCTTGTAAATGCTTTGCATGTCTTGACCTGTGTCCTTCATGGTTCGAATGACTTTATCAAGAGAAATTTGATGTTGCCCATCACCGATTAAAGCCATACGAGAAGCATTGACTGCTTTTACTGCCCCCATGGCGTTACGTTCAATGCAAGGAATTTGCACCAAACCCAGAACAGGGTCACAGGTCATGCCTAAATGATGTTCCATTGCAATCTCAGCGGCATTTTCAATTTGCTCAATGCTACCGCCTAAAACGGCTGTCAGACCCCCAGCCGCCATGGATGAAGCCACTCCAACTTCGCCTTGGCAGCCGACTTCGGCACCTGAAATAGAAGCCCCTTCTTTATATAGGATACCGATTGCCGCTGCGGTTAAGAAATAGGTGTAAATGTCTTCTTTATTCCAGCGGTCATGAGCCTCCTGAGAATATCTCAATACAGCCGGGATGATTCCTGCGGCACCATTCGTAGGCGCGGTTACAATTCGGCCTCCTGCAGCATTTTCCTCATTCACAGCCATGGCAAACAAATTGAGTTTGTTCATGATGTCGGATTGTTCAAAGACACTTGGGATTCCCTTGTGTTCAATTAGTTTTTTGTACAAATCAGGGGCTCGTCGTTTCAAATTTAAGCCACCGGGAAGATTTCCAGGATGTTTGCAGCCATTTTCTATGCAATCGTCCATTACTTTTGCAATGGAAAGAATGCCTTGTTTGATCTCTTCATCACTTCGCCAGGTTCGTTCATTGGCCCACATCAGTTCTGCAATGGTCATTTTGTTGTCATTGCACAGTTTCAACAATTGCTTGGCGGTAGTAAAGGGGAAGGGGGGCGGGGCATTGTGCAGAGCAGGTTTATCAAACTCTTCTTCAGTGCAAATGAATCCTCCGCCAATGGAATAATAGACCTGAGACAAAAGAAGCTGGTTGTCGCTATTAAAGGCGCTAAGTCGCATGCCGTTGCTGTGCTTTGGGAGCAGTTCTTTTTGCAAAAAGAGAAAATCGCTCCTTTCATCGAAATGAATATTCTTCTCACCAGCCAAAATAAGTACTTTAGAAGCAATAATTTCTTGCATGCGGGGCACCATAGTTTCTGGAACCACGGTTTCAGGTGCTTGACCTTCCAAACCATTTAAAATGGCTTTGTCAGTTCCGTGCCCTTTACCAGTCAAAGCCAAAGAGCCATAGAGTTCAATTTTAACGCGTTCTGTCCCGTCGAATTGGTTTTCCAGCTTGAGCAATTCTAAAAATGCATTCGCCGCCAGCATAGGGCCGACGGTATGTGAGCTTGAGGGACCAATCCCAATGGAAAACAAATCAAATAAGCTAATACTCATTCTAAGAACTCAGTGGTTTAAATAGTGTCAAGTTTAGAAGGAATTTTACAAGCAAACAATATAAATGTAATGCTGCTATTAAAAGATTAGTCGAAAATATGAATTTAACGAGGGCTCGACTAGTAATTTCAATTAAATTTAGGCAGAATGTCTGAGCATTTTTGCAAGTTCTATTCTGATCGAAGACAAAAGGGGAATTGTTTATGAAGATGAGACTGGTCGCTGCAGCTGTAATGGGCTTAGCAATGACATCCGCAATTGCTGCGAATGACGCAACAAATACAGCAACTTCTGCTACGCCTGCTTCCAACACTGCAACATCTGCTACATCATTAAATAGCGACATGGATAAGCTGTCCTACAGTATCGGCGCCGATTTAGGCAAGAATTTTAAAAAACAAGGTATTGATATCAATCCTGCTGCTATGGCAAAAGGGTTACAAGACGGGATGAGCGGTGTTCAACTGCAACTGACCGAACAACAGATGAAAGATGTACTCAATAAATTCCAAAAAGATTTAATGGCAAAACGCAATGCTGAATTCAGCAAAAAAGCTGATGAAAATAAATCAAAAGGTGAAGCATTCTTAAACGCAAACAAAAGTAAAGAGGGTGTTGTCAGCTTACCAAGTGGGTTGCAGTACAAAATCTTAGAAAAAGGAAATGGCGTTAAGCCTTCTAAGGATGACACCGTTACGGTTGAATACACAGGCAAGTTGATCGATGGCCAGGTGTTTGATAGCACTGAAAGAACAGGTAAGCCTGCAACGTTCAAAGTTTCACAAGTGATTCCTGGTTGGACTGAAGCTCTGCAATTAATGCCTGCTGGTTCTACATGGGAAGTGTATGTCCCCGCTGATTTAGCCTACGGCCCACGCAGCGTAGGTGGCCCAATTGGTCCTAATGAAACCTTAATTTTCAAAATCCATTTGATTTCCGTTAAAAAATCAGATGCCTAATCTGCAATTGCAGCACCTCTGAGTACTCAGGGGTGCTCTTTTAAATTCTTAGTATTGTTTTCAGCGCCGTCCTGCATTCTAAAACCTTGATGAATTTTCTTGCTCCTGAGCAATATTAACAATTTAAGTCTGTGCGAGTCTTCCATGAATAAACGCCTGTTCATCATTTTCTTGCTGGGATTTTCTTCTGGTCTCCCTTTAGCCCTTCTGAGTGGAACCTTGCAGGCTTGGTATGCGGATGCAGGTATGTCAGTTCTAGCCACAGGCATGTTAAGTTTAGTGAGCCTCCCCTATGCCTATCGCATAGCCTGGGGGCCATTGCTGGACCGTTATAGTCTTTTCTCCCTGGGTAAGCGCCGCAGCTGGATGCTAGTCATGCAAGTGGCTTTATTCTTGGGTTTTAATGCCCTAGCCTGGTTTAATCCGCACACTTCTTCAGAATTGATGGCAATATTAGCTTTTATCCTTGCCTGTTTTTCAGCCACTCAAGATGTGGCCATCGATGCTCATCGTGTGGAGTATTTGCCGACTTCTGAACATGCTTTGGGAGCGTCAATGGCTGTATTTGGCTATCGTCTTGCATTGCTGTTGGCAGGGGGGTTGGCTTTGGTTTTGGCTCAGCATTGCGGTTGGGCTTTCACCTATCGATTGATGGGATTTCTTATGCTCCCTGGTGTTATAGCAACTTTGTGGAGCAAAGAGCCCTCTGAGGAACTCATTGAACAGGTTAGTTTTTTAAAATCATTTATTGCCCCGGTAAAGGATTTATTCAGTCGCCGCGGAATTGTGTTTTTACTGTGCTTTATTTTCTTTTTCAAATTGGGTGAGGCGTTTACCACAACTACCAGTGGAATCGTTATGCCTTTTCTAATTCAAGGCCTAGGGTTTTCCTTGGACACGATAGGTTACGTCAATAAAATTATCGGCATCAGTTCAACACTTTTGGGTGGGTTGGTAGCGGGTTTGGTTTTATTAAGGTATTCGCTATTCAGTTCTCTGTTGGCATTCGGTTTGATTCAGGCGATAAGTAATGTCTTATTCATTGCCCTTGCAGTACTGGGTAAAAACCTAACGCTATTTGCGTTGGCCGCTGTTTGCGATAATTTTGCTGCAGGAATGGGGACTACGGCCTTGGTGGCTCTTTTTATGCGGCTTGTGAATAAGTCATTTACAGGAACCCAATTTTCATTGTTGGTTGCCATTTCAAGTTTACCACGTATATTTTCCGGACCTTTTGCAGCGATGATGCAGATGCAATTGGGATGGGTAGGCTTGTATCAATTATCTTTCATACTGGCTCTTGGTTTTATTCCGTTTTTGCTGCTGATCAAAGAACAAATTAAAACGGCCGATGAGACCATTTTCGCTGATGCAGAGGATGTCAGCGTTGTTCAATAAAGATGGCTAATCTTTTACAAACACGGCTACTCAAAAATATCACTAATATCAAGTCGATTGTGCTGGTGCCACATGTTTATGATTAAATCATCAAGATAAGAGGGAAATGGATGATAGCCTGGGGCATAATTGTGTTCTAGAATCAAGCGGGCAGCCAGATTGTGGGCATAAAAAACGGGATCGATAAAATGCAACAAGGTAGGGTGTTTAAGAGCAAAATTAACAGGCTTTCGTGAACATAAAACTTTGGCATGATTAAAATTGCTGCCGATCTCATCTGTAGCTCCCATATTGGCTATGTAAGCTTGGCTGCAATCCGTGGGGTTTAGGTATTTGGCTAACTGTCCGGGAATGCCGGTTGCCGTTACAATGCAAAAGGCCTGTTTCGCACGTTCTTTGATGGTTTCCACCTGCGTGGGAGATAAGGCTTCAAAGCCTGATTCAACAGCGCGGTTTAGGGCGCGCTCACTTTGATCGACAACCGTTAGTTTGCTGGTTTCTGTTCCTAAATATCGAGCAATTCCACGCCCTACTTTGCCAAAACCAAAAAGCAGAAAAGGCTGGTTTTTGATCGATTGCTGAGTCAATTCTTGTATTGCCCTAACGAAGGCTTCGCCAGTTCCATACATTCCTTCAAGTTTTTTTAATCTGGAATCATCGACGTTGATGACCGGGAAGGGGATATTGGCTTGACGATAGCGCTCACCTCCGGTTTGTGTCAATTCAACCGCACCTTTGAGAATCTTAATATTTGGCATGTCTAAAACTTCTGCGCAGCAATCCAGTGCGATATCGTATTCGCCAAGCAATTCAAGATGGTTCGGCACATAATCAAGTCCAATGTTTTCCAGGAGTTGCACGATCTGCTCATTCGGTGGGGATAAAAATTGAACGTGAGTCACGGTTACTTCAGCCCCGGCAGCCAATAAAGGCTCAAGCTTAATCAAAGTTTCATGAGTGAGAGGAATATTATGGAGTATTCTCACCCCAAGAAGAGGCTTTGTTTTTTCCCATTGTTCGCGAAGCTCTCGTTGAAGATAGAAATGATTGTCTGGATAAGTTTGTAAATTGTGCGTGATCAAGGAATCTAAATCGTACATGTACTGCCCCTACAACGCTTCTGCAGCTTGACTGCAAGGAGCTAATAAACGGGTAATTAACAGTACTAAGTATAGGAGATAAGTTAAGAATATCTATTATGGTACCGAGGGTGGGACTCGAACCCACACGGTGTCACCACCACCGGATTTTGAATCCGGCGCGTCTACCAATTCCGCCACCCCGGCTTTGTGCGGCCATTATAGCAAAGAAATGGTTGGAAACAAGTGATAGTGAAAATTATTTATCGACTTGTGAATAATTTTCATTGGGATACACTAAGCATTGAGATTCACCAAACTGAACAAAAGCATGAAATCAATTAACTGGATATTTGCATTGATTTGCCTTGGCTTTAGCATGAATACTTATGCGCAGATTTATAGTTGTCCTGATCCGGAAACCACTTCTTTAAAGTGGGGTGAAATCCCCAAGCCGTGGCAGGAAAATCCTTATTCGCCTCGGCCACAAGGAGAGGAAGGAACCAAATTCGTGCGTGCCAATATTTTAGTAGCCGGTACGGGTCGGGGCGTTATTTGTGCCTATCGTAATTCCTTGGGTGTTTACTCTATATGGTGGCCTGTTGCAGTAAAAATTCCTGCACGTGTGGATTATAACTGGATTGAGGTATATGGTGGTTTTCTCTGCACACAATCACTGGGTGATTGTCAGTTCAGTGTGGCCATAGAGCCCTAAAACATTTTGCATCTTTCAGGCGCTGATATGAGAAAGGATTCATGTTGATTCGGTATGCAATTGCATTAATTTTATTGGTAGCTGTCCATCCAGTCTTCGCACTTAATGATAATCCTTGCCTTGGTCCCAATGAGATCCTAAATATTACCAATGGCGGTGGCCATATTTTCAGTCCATGTGTTGTTCCAGCCCAAAAAATTTTGGCTTCGGGCGAATATGAATATCAAACCTTTAAACCTGTAGGTACTCTCGAGAGTTATCCTGAGATTGAGATAAGAATAGGCCTGCCTGGCTCTTCTGAATTGCGTTTTCTACTCCCCAACTACCTGCAGCTGAAGGAGCCTTCCATTGCCGGGACTCAACCGCTGCTCCTCAGTAGCAAGCATCAAGCTTATCAGGGCGGAAACTGGCTGGTGAGCGTGGACGTTGAATTGGCATTTCCTGGCGGAAGTTCTGAATTTGGCAGCTCTAAGATGCAAGGCTCACTGTCTGGAATTGCCAGTTACGCAATCAACGATAAATGGAGTTTAAACACCATGTTGGAATGGAGTTCATTTACTGAGCCTCCAATACTAAACAGTGAGCGCTACAATGTGTTTTCCCCGGATCTTTCGGTTAATTATTCAGCTTCTGATCGAGTGGTGCTGTTCAGTGAACTGTTTTGGCAATCAGCAGTTGGCGTCAATGAACCAGGCGTCACCGTTGCTGATGCAGGATTTCTCTATATGATTAATCCACATTTTGAAGTGGACTTTACTTTTTTTAAACAGTTGGGAAATAATAATCTCATATACCAAAAGGATTTTATGGTTGGGTTCACCCTGTACAGTTAGCTATTGAACTTTAAAAATTTAAGCACAACACTTTGTTTTGGATTTACAGGGCTAATGAGACAAAAACCTAATATAAAAATTAGGATGAGCAGGCACAATATTGAATATGGTAGGGACTTGAGCTCAGCTCCGGTTTAAATTAAGGGATTTACAATTTGCCAAGCGGCCGATATGAAGGCCAATCCAATTACTAAATGGAATTTAATAATTTTTCGATGTCTTTTCGTATTTTTTTAAAGGAAGTAATGGGTAGATATTGCTTTAGAACATTGCCCTTCGGATCGACAAGAATCTTGCTAAAATTCCAGGGGATGAATTTGAAAGGCCTGCGCTTGATGTGCTTTTTAATAAACGCATAGAGTGGCGCCTGATTTTTCCCCTTCACATCAATCTTTGCAAATAATGGAAAACTGACCCGATAGCAACTCTCGGCAAATTCTTTTATTTCTGCATCTGTCCCAGGTTCTTGCTGGGCAAATTGATTGCAGGGGAAGCCCAGTATCGCCAAACCTTCTTCCCTATATTCCTGATGCATGGCCTCCAATTCCTTGTATTGTGAGGTAAAGCCGCAACGACTTGCCACATTGACCAAAAGCATGACTTTGCCTTCGTAGGCTTTTAAATTGGTTCGACCGCCATCCATTGTATCAACAGGAACATCATAAATTGAAGACTGTTGTGTCTTTTGCAGCTTTGAATTCATTACGTCCCTCTCCAAGTTGAGTAGTTTCCTAGATGCGATTTTCAGTGATATCAATCATCATCTGCAAGGCTTTTTTCGCATTATCAACAACCCATTGCTGGTCTTGCGCATTAAGCCGTTGTCTTGATCCACTAAATTCATTGACCAAGTCACCAGGTTTAACTTCATTATAAGAAGGAGCCTTGCCTTGTCTTAAAAGGTCAACCAAAGCAACCAAATGCGGTGGATCATTGCGTGACATGGTGGCACAACCGCAGCCTATCCCTTTGCTGTGGTCTGCTCTTGGTGTCTCCGCCAAGTTAACCACCTCAATATTTAACGACTTACAATATTGTTTTAGATTGTTCACCATATGATTTTCTGTACCGATGGCATAACGTTTTGTTCCAGCCTTATCATGAACCACGTAGTCCCAAATAAAGGCTGTCGATCCAGCTTGCTGCGCCACACGAATGACTTCATTGCGGCACTCTGGATGAACAACCGTGGAATAACCCTGACTGTGCCAATAGTCACACATCTCAGCTTTATAGTGACTGTGGACGGCACATTCACTGGCAAATAAGATTAATTCAGCCTTGTCGAATTGCTCAAGGGTCTTGCGATCCTGGGCCTGTAACGAATATTGCGCACCTGCCGTGCCGCCAGGCCAATAAGCCAGTTGTTTGATGCCAAGCCAGTAGGCAATATTTTCACCCATGTGGCGGTCTGGGATAAACAGTATCTTTTTGTTTTGTTGTCGGGCCCATTCAAAAATTTTTTTTACGTTGGAGCTGGTACATACGGCGCCTCCTTGTGCACCAGTCATCGCTTTGACACGTCCAGAAGTGTTCATGTAGCAAACAGGAAGAATTGATTCAGCGCCGTAGCGTTCGTTTAAATCAAGAAATGCGGGTTCAACCATGAAATCTTTAGCCAGCATTTCCATAGTGCAGCCGGATTTTGGGTTGGTAATGTAAACTTGTTGATGTGGATTGGCTAAAATGGCGATGGATTCCGCCATAAAATGAACTGCGGATTCAATAATGACTGATTTTTCAGCATGAGTGGCAGCCATTAATGCCAATTGGTAAGAATCACCAATTTTACCGCCGAATTGTTCAACAAGTCTTACAATATCGCCACCCATGTAATAATGGGCGAGGAGCAGGAGTTTGTCGCCGAAATGCTCTTGTGCTTTTTTAAGATAAGGGCTCATCCAGGCAAGGATTGTGGTCAGTTTTCGATCGGGCAGTGCCAAATATTCTTCTGCATAGGGTATGAATTCCTCCTGATACCAATCCAGTGGATAATCACTTTGGCAAATACTCATATCATTGGTTACACGCATGAGTGTTTTTTCAGGCTGGTATGTCGTGTCACTTTTGAACATCGGGTACCCCAATTAAATAAAATGAGTTTGCGGTGAAGTTAATCTGGCTATACTTTCTTCAGCTTTTGGATTTTTAGTGGGAAAATCCTCACGAAAGTGGCCACCTCGTGACTCTCTTCTGGATAATGCTGCCCTGACGATCAGCTCGGCATTTAAAACTATATTACGCAATTCAATGAAATCTCGAGTGATGCAATGTTTCCAATAGTATTCTTCGATGATTTTCTTCCGCTTCATGATTAATTGTAGTAGATCTTCAAGTCCAGCTTCCGTGCGTACGATTCCGGCATAAGAAGTCATTTCGCCGCGCAGGCCTCGCCAGTGGGCGTTAATTTGACTCGCACGCCTTGGATTTACCTCTCCGGGTGAACTCCAATTGGGAACATGGTCAATAACTTTGCTGACTGTGCTGATGTCCTTTAGCGTGCAAGGGGCTGCATTGCTGGCCATGACTAAGGCTTCCAGCAAGGAATTACTGGCCAAGCGGTTTGCACCATGCAGGCCGGTAAAAGCCACTTCACCAATGGCATACAGCCTTTTTAAATCAGTTCTGCCATCGACGTCGGTCAGAACCCCGCCGCATTGGTAATGAGCTGCAGGGACGACTGGAATCATATCCTGGCTCATGTCAATGCCAATGCTTAAGAGGGTTTTAAAAATATGCGGAAAACGCTTTTTGAGAAAGGCTTTGGGCTGATGAGTAATATCCAAATAAACAAATCCATGTTGACTTTGCTCAATTTCACTGAAGATGGAGCGGGCGACGACATCGCGGGTAGCCAATTCCATTTGCCCGGGGGCATAACGTTGCATAAAACGCTCGCCGGTTTCGGGGTTTTTCAGTAAAGCGCCTTCACCCCTGACGGCTTCTGAAATGAGAAAATTATTGACGTGGTGATGATGCAACAGCGTAGGATGAAATTGATAAAATTCCATGTTGCCCACTCGTGCACCAGCGCGGTAAGCCATAGCGACTCCGTCACCTGTAGCAATCATGGAATTACTGGTGTAACGATAAGTTTTTCCTGCGCCACCTGTTGCAAGTATGGTGCATCTTGCTAAAAAGGTATCAATTTCATTTTTTTGACAATCCAGGATGTAAGCCCCCAGTACTTCCCCTTGTATATCGGTTCGATGTGGGTGGTAGTGGGTGATTAGATTTACCGCGATATGATTTTCAAAAAGGCTGATTTGGGGGTGTTGCTTGACGGCGTTTAATAACGCCTCCGTTACCGTCAGGCCGGTTTGATCGCCCGTGTTGAAGATTCGTCGATGCGCATGGCCTCCTTCTTGGGCGAGAGCAAAATCGCCTCCGGAGTGTTTCATAAAGTCAATTTGATAATCCATTAAATCCTGGATGACTTGCGGTGCTTGACGAATAATGAATTCCACAGCGGGTTGATAGCATAAGCCGTCACCGGCTTGCAAGGTATCGGCGATATGGGATTCGAGGGAGTCTTCAGGACTTACAGCAGCAGCAATTCCTCCCTGAGCATAACGGCTGTTGCACTCTTCCACCTCAGCTTTGCTGATTAAGGCTATTTTTACCTTAGGCTGCAATTTTAACAACTGCAAACAATAGTTTAAGCCTGCCAAACCAGTGCCCAGGACGAGAACATCAAATTCTCGAGCTTGCCCCTGCTGTGATAAATTGATCATGAAAACGCTTTCACTAATTGAGCAGCCAGACCCGTATATTTTTCTGGTGTTAAAGCGATTAACTGCTTCTTAACCTCATCGGGAATGGTCAGGGAATTGATGAATTCTTTTAAACTTAAGGCATCGATGCCTTGGCCTCGAGTCAGGGTTTTCAATTGCTCATAAGCATCTGGAATGTTATAGCGGCGCATAACGGTTTGTACCGCCTCAGCCAAAACTTCCCAATTGTCATCCAGATCCTTTTTTAAAGCCGGTTTGTTAATTTGTAACTTGTCATTGCCTTTCGCAATGGCCTGAAAGGCGATTAAAGTATAGGCGAAAGCCACCCCAACGTTTCTAAGAACGGTGGAGTCCGATAGATCACGCTGCATTCGGGATTGGGTCAACTTATTGGCAAAATGATTAAATAAAGCATTAGCCAAACCCAAATTTCCCTCGGCGTTTTCGAAATCGATGGGGTTGATTTTATGGGGCATGGTTGAGGAACCTACTTCCTCCGCAATGGTTTTCTGCTTGAAATAATTTAAGGAAATGTAAGTCCAGACATCCCGAGTATAATCCAAGAGAATGTTATTGATGCGAATCATGATGTGTGACACTTCGGCAATGCCATCATGAGGTTCAATTTGTGTGGTGTAGGCACTGAAGGATAAACCTAAGGAATTAACAAATTGTGCGCAGTGCTTGCGCCAGTCGACTTCCGGGTAAGCGATAACGTGGGCGTTATAGTTTCCAACGGCACCATTGCATTTAGCAGGAATAAGGACTTCCGCCAATTGCTGTTGCGGACGCTTTAGACGGGCCACGAAATTGACCAATTCTTTTCCTACTGTAGTAGGCGTGGCGGGTTGGCCGTGTGTTCTTGAAAGCATGGGAATGTCTGCATGTTGTTTCCCCAGAAGCATAATACTGGCTATGATCTCAGCCAGAGCAGGTTGAATCACTTGGGCAATGGCTTCTTTAATCATTAAAGCGTAAGCGACATTGTTAATGTCTTCTGAAGTGCATGCAAAGTGGATAAAACTGCCGTATTTTTTCAAGCTATCAAAATGGGACAGTTTTTCCTGGAGATAGTATTCAACGGCCTTCACATCATGATTCGTCTTTTTTTCATACTCTTTTACTTTTTGAGCTTCTTCTTCATTAAAATTAACTAAAATTTCCGCCAAATACACTTTAGCTTTGTTATCGAGTTCAGCCACTTCTTTGATGTCTTTATTGCCGGCTAAGGATTCAAGCCAACGAATCTCCACCATTAAACGGTAATAAGTCAGGGCAAATTCACTGAAATAGGGACTTAAGACTGAAGTTTTTTTCACATAACGACCGTCTATAGGGGAAACGACATTTAAGGGGGATAGAATCATGGTAAACCGCCGCAATCATAAAGCGCATATAATATTAGATGCGGCGGCAGATGTGAATAAAAAATCTCGGCAATCGCCCGCTCAAACCGAATAGGATTGATAGGGATTGTTTCCAGTAGGTTCTAATTCACCACTGGTTTTTGCATCGGCTTTGTTGTTGGTCCGACCTGTTTCTGATTGTTCAGTGGGCTTAAAAAACAGTTGGCTTTGAGTTTGCGCGAGAGTTGATGCTGCAATTGATTGCTGACTAGAAGGATGGGTGGTTGTGTTAGCCATGTCCTCTGATTCAGGTATTGTAAATGGAGTCCCACCTGCAATTGACTGCTGGCTAGAAGGGTGGCTGACTGTGTTAGCCATGCCTTCCGATTCAGGTACTGTAGATGGAGTCCCAGAATTTTCTGCCGTATGTTTCTGTGCAAGTTTTGCCAGTTTTTTTCGGACAATGGATGCCGCTTGTTTTATTTCGAGGCAACTATCCTTCGAAACGTATTTAAAAACTTGCCAACGGGAATTCGGTTTTTCTCTTAAGCTTTCATTGCTAATGAGGGGGTGGGAGTCACTTCTTTGAAGCCATTGATAGAGGTTTTTTTCAAAATCAATGATTTTTGTAGTTGCGGGTTCAACTCGCCAGGTATCCGTTTTTTCGTCTTTAACTAATTTTACAATCAGGGAAGGATTTTTAATCGACACATTTACAATCAATTCATCCTCAATCAGTTCATCGTCTAAACAGCCGTCTTCATCACGTTCATGGCTAAGAGCTTCTTCAAGCTTGTTCAAACGTCCTAATAAGCTTTCATACTGCTCAATTACAGTTTTAAGTTTAAGCTTCGTAATGGGTTTGGCTTTTTCTAGCTCTTCATTCGCAATGGCTTTGGCTTTTTCTAGCTCTTCATCAGTCAAGGGAATGAAAGATTGGCTGGTTTGTTGAGACTCCCCCGTCAGGTCAGGAACAGGATTGGCAGAGCGGGGTACATCCTCAAGCTGGGTGTAATCGGTATCGTCAGCAATCAGGGAAGTTAATTCATGCAGGCCCCATCCGCGTCTTGTGAATCGTCCACCAGCACGGCCATGAATTGCCCTCAAGATTGGACTAAACCTGTCGTAACCCCGATAAGTTTGCTCAAGAATATGTCTGAAACCCAAGCGATAGCCTTCGGTTACTCCCGAATAGATGCTTTTAAACACATCGGTAATGCTTTGATTGACTAGAAAAACAAAACCAAAAAAAGCGACTGTAGGGATCAATACGAAAGCCCCTAAACTTGCCATTGCTGTTTTAAGCAAGGTCATTAACAGATTATCTGATCTAAATTTTGCCAGTAAAATGAAAGGTGTAAAACCTAAAGCCAGGACAACAGTTAATAAGACAAAGGCCATTATTACCAGGTTAATTAGTAAGGATTTAAGAGGGAATAAAATGAACCCTAGTACAACGCCGGTAAATTTATCGAGGATTTTAAACATATAAACTGAGACAAAGACAAGGCTTAAGGACTGCAACATTAGCAAAATAATTGATTCTAAGGAAGCGGAATTGTGATTCTCAGCATGGCGCGAGTACTGTTTGCAGTTATTAATGAAGCCAGTTCTGCCAAATTTCTGGGGGTTTTGCTATAATGCAGTTCGGATAAATAGTGGGCATTAAGCATGTCAGATAAAGAATTGTATTCCTCACCCTTAGGTCAGAAAACCACATACGTAGAAACTTACAACAGTTCGCTGTTGTTCCCGATTTCTCGTGGGCCCAAGCGCGAAGACATTGGAATTAACAATCAACAGTTGCCCTTTTATGGTTACGACTTATGGACAGCTTATGAACTGTCCTGGCTGAATAATAAAGGAAAGCCTGTGGTGGCCGTTGCTGACATTTTAATCCCTTGCGACTCTCCGAATTTAATCGAATCCAAATCACTGAAGCTTTATCTGAATTCATTTAACAACAGCCATTTTGATTCCACAGAGACGGTGGTGCAAACACTGGTTAATGATTTGAGCAAATCTGCCGGTAGCCCTGTCAATGTGACAATCTTCCCCCCAGAACATTTCTCTTTAAGCCGAATAGAAGACATGAATGGTTTTTGTCTCGATGAACTGGATGTTCGTTGTGATGAATATCAAGTGAATTCTTCGCTGTTAACCATTGAAGGGGAATCTGTGGTCAACGATTATTCAGTGTATAGCCATCTTCTGAAATCAAATTGTCCTGTGACTGGTCAACCCGACTGGGGAACGCTGGCTATTACCTACAGTGGCCCACGGATCAATAATGATTCCTTACTGAAATACATTGTTTCGTTTCGCAATCACAACGAATTCCATGAACAATGCGTGGAACGAATTTTTACGGATTTAATGACTCATTGCCAAGCAAAAGAGCTTTGTGTTTATGCCCGTTACACAAGAAGGGGAGGCTTGGATATCAATCCCATACGTTCAAGCTCTTACATTGCACCGCCCAGAAATATCCGATTATATCGGCAATAATACAGTCAGTTAGCCATGCTTTGATTCATCATGGACTGTCATTCACATCATCGGCTAATTTAAGTAGAATGGTCTTTTTTTAAAGGAAGTCGGGGAAGATTATGGCTGCCGCAGCACATACAATTGATTTTCAACATTTGGGAATGCAAAATCTTGAACAGGTAGGCGGAAAAAATGCTTCACTGGGTGAGATGATTAGCCATTTATCTTCTGCCGGAGTTCTTGTGCCGACAGGCTTTGCCACTACGGCTGACTCTTATCGGGAATTCCTATCACAAAATAAACTTGAGCAAACCATTTACGATTTACTGTCTTCCTTGAATGTTGATGACATCGCCCAATTGACTGCCGTTGGCAAGAAGATTCGTGAAATGATTGTGAATGCCCCTTTTTCAGCCGATTTTGAGCAGGCAGTGCGAGTCGCCTATGAGAATTTGGCAAAATCCATCGGCCATCATGATTTCACCGTGGCAGTTCGCTCCTCAGCGACAGCGGAAGACTTACCGGATGCATCTTTCGCAGGTCAACAGGAAACCTATCTAAACGTTCATGGCGTTGAAGCGGTGTTGACAGCAATCAAACAAGTCTTTGCTTCCTTGTTTAACGACAGGGCGATTGCCTATCGGGTTCACCATGGTTTTGCCCACCATGACGTGGCGCTTTCAGCAGGTGTGCAGCAAATGATAAGAAGTGATCTTGCAGCCAGCGGCGTGATGTTTACCATGGATACAGAGTCCGGTTTTGACCAGGTTGTTTTCATTACCTCATCTTATGGATTAGGGGAGATGGTGGTGCAAGGTGCAGTCAACCCCGATGAATTTTATGTTCATAAACCAGGTTTGTGTGCTGGAAAGCCTGCTGTTATTCGCCGCACTTTGGGAAGTAAAGCGGTTAAGATGATTTATAACGATGACGCCAGTCGAAGCGAGCGGGTTAAAATTGAAGACGTTAACAACGCCGAGCGTCTGGTATTTTCCTTAAGCAATGAAGAAGTCGAACAACTGGCTCGTCATGCGCTGGTGATTGAAAAACATTATGGTCGCCCTATGGATATAGAATGGGCAAAAGACGGCCTGGATGGAAGGTTATACATTCTTCAAGCACGACCTGAAACGGTTAAAAGTCGTGCGAGTTCTCAGGTTCTTGAACGTTATTCCCTAAAGGCTAAAGGAGAAATTTTAACCGAAGGACGCAGCATTGGCCAAAAAATTGGCCAGGGACGAGCGAGAATTATCAACGACGTCAGCGAAATGCATCGTGTTGAAACCGGCGACGTTTTGGTTTCTGACATGACTGATCCCGATTGGGAGCCAGTCATGAAAAAAGCCTCTGCCATTGTAACGAACCGTGGAGGCCGCACTTGTCATGCAGCCATCATCGCTCGTGAGTTGGGTATTCCTGCAGTGGTAGGCTGCGGAGATGCAACAAAGACCATCAAGGATGGGGATGAAGTCACCGTCAGTTGCGCTGAAGGAGATAATGGTTATATTTATCGAGGGTTGCTTCCATTTGAGCAGGAGCGCCTGGATGTGGATTCCATGCCTCAGTTACCACTTAAAATCATGCTTAACGTAGGAAACCCTGAACGTGCTTTTGCTTTTCAAGCCATTCCCAATTCGGGTGTTGGTTTAGCCAGGTTGGAATTTTTAATTTCCAATACCATAGGCATCCATCCTAAAGCGCTTTTGGAATATGAAAAACTTCAGGACAAACAATTAAAATCCCTTATTGATGAGAAAACAGCCGCGTACCCTTCGCCCATAGAATATTATATTGAGCGCTTAAAAGAAGGCATCGCAACCATAGCTGCGGCGTTCTATCCAAAACCTGTAATCGTAAGGCTTTCTGATTTTAAATCCAATGAGTACGCCAATTTAGCGGGTGGGAAGTATTACGAGCCGCACGAAGAAAATCCAATGTTGGGTTTCAGGGGCGCATCCCGCTATGTTTCCGCTGATTTTGCAGAGTGTTTTGCGCTGGAATGCCAGGCTGTGCGGCGTGTGCGTGAAGATATGGGACTCAATAACGTTGAGGTCATGATTCCTTTTGTCCGGACTGTGGCGGAAGCGAAACAAGTCATTGATGTGTTAAAGAAACATGGCCTTGAACGAGGTAAGGAGGGTTTAAGGATTATTATGATGTGTGAGTTGCCTTCCAATGCTCTATTAGCCAGTGAATTTTTAGAATATTTTGATGGATTTTCAATTGGTTCTAATGATTTGACCCAGCTTACACTCGGTTTGGATAGAGATTCTGGTCTGGTAGCTTCTCAGTTTGACGAACGAAATGAGGCAGTAAAGGCATTGTTGCATATGGCGATATCCACCTGCAAAAAAGCTGGGAAATACGTAGGAATATGCGGGCAGGGACCTTCTGATCATCAGGATTTTGCTCAATGGCTGATGAAAGAGGGCATTGATAGTGTCTCCCTAAATCCAGATTCCGTATTGGAAACTTGTCTCTTTTTGGCAAGGCAAAAGTGATGAACGCAAAGGGCAAATACCTGATTCTCTTCGCCTTGCTTTGTCCAGTACTCCTTTACGCGGGGGTACCTGGTGACAACAGTCACGACCCTTTGGCTCCTATTTTGTTATGGGTGACTTTAATCCTATTTGCGGCTCTTGTTGGCCGCTATCTTGCGCAACGATTTCACCAGCCTGCCGTGCTTGGAGAATTGTTGATGGGGGTTTTACTCGGGAACATTTTTTATTATTGGGGACTTCCTCTGGCGACTGTTTTGCGCGAAGGGCCAGCTATTTTTGAGATCGTACGGGATATGTTAGCCGAAGTGCCTTTAGCCCAGGCCGTGAAAAATCATATTAGCAACCCTTATTCTACGCAACAACTGATTGCTGTTCTTGGAGGCCCTCATGGCCTGGATCTGGTGAAAATTGGCAACATCCTGGAGGTATTTTCGCGTTATGGAGTGATTTTCATGCTTTTCATGGTGGGTTTGGAAAGCTCCATGACAGAACTTAAGCATACGGGCCGTGAGTCTTTGCAGGTCGCAATTCTTGGCGTCATTACACCTATTCTTCTTGGTTTTGTCGTCGCTCATTTGCTGATGCCAGAATCCACTTATAAAGTGGATTTGTTTGTAGCGGCAACTTTGGCCGCCACGAGTGTAGGTATTACAGCCCGCGTGTTAACGGAAATGAAAAAACTCAAGACCCGAGAGGCCAGAACCATTCTGGGCGCTGCAATGATTGATGACATTCTGGGCTTGATTCTTTTATCTATTGTTAGCTCCCTAGTTACCAATGAAACAGTCGATTTAACCGTAATTCTCCGTATTATTATCTCGGCATTGTTATTTTTTGTAGCGGTTTTGGCTATTGGACCCAGTATTTTGCGAATGGTTGTCCGATTCTTTAATTATTTTCTAGAGCCTTGGGAAGTAAAGCTATTTTCTGTTTTTATGTTTGTAATGTTTTTGGCTTGGCTCGCAACTTTGGTAGATTTAGCAGCGATTATAGGTGCTTTTTGTGCTGGGCTCATTCTGCACGATGACTTTTTCTTAAACAAAGATCAAGTTGTCGAGGAGCCTAGTATAAAAAGCCTGGTGGCCCCCCTCGAATCCATATTGGCTCCCTTGTTTTTTATTTTGATCGGCGTCCAGGTTAAGCTAGAGTCTTTCTTGAGTTGGAATGTAATCATTCTGGCCACAGGACTTATTGCGGCCGCCATTATAGGTAAATTAGTGAGTGGTCTTGGTGGTGGCAAACGAGATGATCGGTTGTTGATTGGCATTGGCATGATGCCCCGAGGGGAAGTAGGTTTGGTTTTTGCTTCCATAGGCAGAAGTTTAAATGTAATTTCGGATGACTTGTTTTCGGCCATTATTTTGATGGTAATTGTTACTACATTGCTCGCCCCACCATTATTAAAACAGCGATTTAAAAAAAAGAGAAAATTAAAACATGCTGCCCACCCAAAATGACATTTTAAAAGACGTCCGACGTGCCTTGGAAGAAGACTTAGGAGATGGCGACGTCAGTGCTGCTTTATTGCCGCAGGCCTTAATGGCAGAAGCAGAAATCATTTCCCGTGAACCGATGTTAATCTGCGGGCAACCCTGGGTCGAAGCCGTATTTGCTGAAGTTGATCCCACAATTCACTGCGAGTGGTTATGCCAGGAGGGTGAGTGGCTTAATGCGCCTGCTACCCTATGCCGCATCGGCGGTCCTGCTGCTTCAATCTTGACTGCTGAACGAACCGCATTAAATTTTTTACAAGTTTTATCCGGCACAGCCACGCAAGTGCGTCAGTATTTACTTAAATTAGAAGGGACAAATACTCAACTTCTGGATACTCGAAAAACAATTCCGGGATTGCGGTTGGCTCAAAAATACGCAGTGGCTTGTGCGGGCGGCAATAACCATCGAATGGGTTTATACGATGCGTTTTTAATTAAGGAAAACCACATTAAATCTTGTGGCTCAATCAGCAAAGCGATTCAACGAGCCAGGGAAATCCGAAAGGATTTGATGGTCGAAGTGGAGGTTGAAAACCTGAGAGAACTTCAAGAGGCGCTTGCTGCAAGGCCAGATCGGATTTTACTGGATAATTTTAGTTTGGATGAACTCATGGAAGCAGTAAAATTAAATAATCGAAGTTGTGAATTGGAGGCCTCCGGCGGGGTTGAATTATCTACGATAACATCCATCGCGCAAACTGGGGTGAATTACATTTCAGTGGGTGCTATGACTAAGTCCATTCATGCTATTGATTTGAGCTTATTGGTTAGGGAAATAAAATGAATCCACACATTGTATTTACCGGGGGAGGCACAGCGGGGCATGTTACCCCAAATTTAGCTCTTATCGATGTGCTTCAGGATAATGGCTGGCAAATTGATTACATTGGCTCTGAAAACGGGGTCGAAAAAGACATGATTTGTTCTCTGGCTATTCCTTATCATGCTGTAAGCAGCGGAAAATTAAGACGATACTTCAGCTGGCAAAATTTTATAGATCCATTCAGGATCTTACTAGGAATAGGACAAGCTTATTGCCTGTTAAAAAAAATTAAACCGGATCTGGTATTCTCCAAGGGTGGGTTTGTGGCTTTTCCAGTAGTTGTCGCCGCTTGGCTACAGCGCATCCCGGCGATTGCTCATGAATCGGATTTAACCCCCGGTCTTGCTAATCGATTAACTTTTCCCTTCGTCAGTAAAATTTGCCTAACCTTTGCAGCAGCCAAAAAACACTTTAAAAACCAGGACAAAGTTGAGATCACTGGCACTCCAATCCGTGCTGAATTATTTAAAGGATCCAAAGACAAGGGCTTGGAATTATGTGGGTTTAACGCTGATAAACCTTGCCTGTTGGTGATGGGGGGGAGTCAAGGCTCTGCTTCATTGAATGAAGCTGTAAGGCGTTGCTTGCCGGTTTTATGTGAACAGTATCAAGTGGTTCATCTATGCGGTAAGGGAAAAATTGACAAAACCTTATTGAATAGGGTTAATTACTTTCAAATGGAATATGCGAAGGACGAATTGGCAGATCTGCTGGCTGCAAGCGATTTAATCGTCTCCAGGGCTGGAGCAAACGCTTTGTATGAAATTTTGGCTTTGGAAAAACCACACGTCTTACTGCCCTTATCAGGAAAAGTCAGTCGTGGTGATCAATTGCAAAATGCTCGTTATTTTAAAGAGCAAGGCATCAGCACGGTAATTGAAGAAGAGCAGTTATGTGAGAACTCGCTTATGTCTGCTATTCATGAGGTACAAGAAAACGCTCAAGAAATTAGAAAGAAAATTAGAGCATTAGAGATTGAATCTGCTACCGCAAAAATTATTGCTCTAATCAAGGAGGAGATGCATGTTCAATCCCCAGAAGTTGTATGAGTATATTCAACATCAATGGCAGGAAAATATTCTTACAAGTCTTTTTGAATACATTAAAATCCCAAATAAATCACCACAATTTGATCCAGATTGGCAGGCGCACGGCTTTATGGAACAAGCGATTAACCATGTCGCAGATTGGTGTAGGAAAAATGCGCCAAAGAACATGAGTCTTGATGTTGTTCGTTTACCGGGACGAACCCCTCTGATTTTCATGGAAATCCCTGGCAATACCGAAGAAACCGTGCTCCTCTATGGTCATTTGGACAAACAACCTGAAATGACTGGTTGGCATGAAGATTTAGGCCCCTGGAAACCAGTAATTAAGGATGGACGGCTTTATGGGCGAGGGGGGGCCGATGATGGTTATTCCGCCTATGCGTCCTTAACCGCCATTCGCGCCTTGGAAGAGCAAGGCCTTCCCCTCGCCCGTTGTATTGTCATCATCGAAGCCTGCGAAGAAAGCGGAAGCTACGATTTGCCATTTTATATTGATCAATTGAAGGAAAAAATTGGCCAACCGTCCTTAATCATTTGCCTTGATTCTGGGGCTGGGAATTACGAACAGTTATGGATGACCACATCGCTTCGTGGAAACGTAAGTGGGGAATTAACCGTTGAAGTCCTTAAGGAAGGAGTTCATTCTGGGGCTGCCAGTGGCATTGTCCCGGACAGTTTTCGAATCGCAAGACAACTGTTAAGCCGAATTGAGGATGAAAATACTGGCGAAATTAAGTTGAAATCCCTTTATTGCGAAATTCCTGAAGACAGAAAGCATCAAGCTGTGGCTTGTGCAGAAGTATTGGGGGAATCCGTTTACAGGAATTTTCCATTTGAACCAGGAATGAGTGCTGTAAGTCAAAGTAAAGAGGAATTAATTTTAAATCGCAGTTGGCGGCCGGCTTTGACCGTCACCGGGGCATCTGGTTTGCCAAGCATTGCCGATGCCGGGAATGTTTTAAGGCCTAAGACGTCTTTAAAATTGTCAATGCGGCTTCCTCCTTTAATTTCACCTGAACTGGCGGCTTCGGCTATGGAAGAAGCTCTCAGCCAAAATCCTCCCTATCACGCCAAGGTATCCTTTAAGGCTGATCACGGTTCTATAGGTTGGAATGCTCCCAGAATGGTTGCCTGGCTAGAAGAGGCAGTCAATGAGGCTTCAATGGCTTTTTACCAAAAGCCTGCTGCATACATAGGCGAGGGCGGGACAATTCCTTTTATGGGAATGCTGGGTGAAAAATTTCCTGAGGCCCAGTTCATGATTACAGGGGTACTCGGGCCGCATTCAAATGCCCATGGTCCCAATGAGTTTCTGCACTTGGAAATGGTAAAAAAATTAACGTCTTGTGTGGCCTTCGTCCTTCACTCACATTTTCAACAAACAACACTCGACAGATAAAAAAAAACTTGCGATACTCATTACTTCTTGCGTCCGCGAGAAGTAATTGGTTGTTTTTAAAGGAAAAGTAAAACAACCAGTCCAACTAAATAAGGAGAGTAAAAATGAAAGCAAATTTATTTGCTGCTGTTCTATCTTTGTGTGTAATCGCCCTTCCCTTGCAGGCGGCCAAACCTAGTCCCGCTTCGACTGAAAAATCGCTGCAAGCCCCAGCAAAAATCAATTTAAATAAAGCCGACGCAAAGCAGCTTTCCCAATCGGTAAAAGGAATTGGTCCAAAACGAGCCCAGGCTATTGTTAAATTTCGCGAGGAACATGGCCTCTTTAAATCCATTGATGAACTGGCGCAAGTCAAAGGAATTGGGAGGCAATTTGTTAAAAATAACCTTGAGCAATTGCAAGCAATCTTTAGCGTAAATTAGTTTTGAATTTTTATTTTATTTTTTGGGCTGGGTGACTTGCATTTGCAAGTCCACCCTGTATTTTCCTGAATAAGCGCAAAAATGGTTCATTGTTTTCTAACAACTTGAATAATAATGCAAAATTTATCTTAAGTTTTTTAATCTTGGGCTGGCTCACTGGGAGTGTCCGGTTCAGCCCAGTGTAAATGTTTATGTAATTTCCGGTTTTGATTGAATAATTTTCCGTTAGAATCAATCAAAAAAAATACTTAAATTGGAATTCGAACCTTCCTCAAAAAAAACTTAATCAAGATCTGTCGATTTTTACGCAAATATGAGGTAAAGTGTTCGCCAAAAAAAGAACGAGGTAATGTTTCACATGTTCAGGAAATTGAGGGGCGTTTTTTCCAATGATTTATCCATAGACTTGGGAACGGCGAATACACTGATTTATGTAAGGGATAAGGGAATTGTTTTAAACGAGCCTTCTGTGGTGGCGTTGCGCAATGAATCAGGGCAAAAACGCGTCGCAGCAGTGGGCCTTGAAGCCAAACGCATGTTGGGTAGAACACCTGGCAATATTAACGCAATCCGACCTATGAAGGATGGCGTCATTGCGGACTTCTTCGTTACTGAAAAAATGCTGCAACACTTTATCCATAAAGTCCACGAGAACCGTTTCCTAAGACCTAGCCCGCGAGTGCTGGTGTGCGTACCCTGTGGTTCAACCCAGGTGGAACGACGGGCCATTCGTGAATCGGCGATGGGCGCAGGGGCAAGGGAAGTCTTCCTCATAGAAGAGCCCATGGCGGCTGCTTTAGGTTCGGGGATGCCTGTGGAAGAAGCCAGCGGTTCGATGGTTGTCGATATCGGCGGCGGTACCACTGAAGTAGCCATTATTTCTCTCAGTGGTATTGTCTATCATCAATCTGTACGCATTGGTGGCGATAAATTTGATGATGCGATTGTCTCTTATGTTCGACGCAACTACGGCACTTTAATTGGGGAGACCACCGCAGAGCGGATTAAACATGAAATTGGCTCTGCATTCCCAAGTCGCGATCTTTTCGAAATTGAAGTCAGAGGACGGAATCTGGCCGAAGGAGTTCCACGCAGCTTCACACTCACCAGTGCTGAAATCCTTGAAGCTTTGCAAGAACCACTTTCTGGCATTGTAGGTGCAGTAAGAGCAGCGCTTGAATTGGCTCCTCCTGAATTGGCCGCGGATATTGCAGAACGAGGTATGGTACTCACCGGAGGTGGGGCTCTCTTAAAAAATATGGATACCTTATTAATGGAAGAAACAGGCCTGCCCGTGCTGGTTGCAGAAGATCCTTTAACCTGCGTTGCTCGTGGCGGTGGTAAAGCATTAGAAACCATGGATCTACGCGGCGGTGATTTCCTCTCAACCGAATAACCATAAGAGCAGGATTTTTGCAAAACGCGGTAAGCGCAAGGCCTTTAGCTTTGTGTTTGCTGCGTTTTTATCCTTTTCTTGTATGTTTTTAGACTATCACTATCAGTATCTAAAGCATGTTCGCAGCGGCTTTGGGCTGTTGATTTCTCCTTTGCAGTTTGCTGTTGATTATCCTGTGCGGGTAATTGGTTGGCTGCAATCTTTAGTGAGTGCCAAAAAGGCATTAATCAACGAAAACATGCAATTACGTTACCAGCAAACGTTGCTCGAAGCTGAGCTGCAAAAACTTCTGGTTATTAAAGAAGAAAATTCACAGCTTAGAGAGTTGTTGTTGACTTCCTCCAAAGCAAGCATGCGTGCCATGGCAGCTCAGATTTTAGCCGTTGAAACGAGCAGTTCGAGGCAGCTTGTGGTACTCAACAAAGGCAAAAGGGATGGGGTCTACGTGGGGCAACCTGTCTTGGACGCCAAGGGTGTTATGGGGCAAATTATTGATGTGGGTTCGATGACCAGTACAGTCTTGTTGATTTCGGATGCTAAAAGTGCTGTTCCGGTAAGAAATAACCGCACTGGAGAGCGAGCCATATTGGTGGGCACCAATGATATGAGTCAACTCTCACTAATTAACCTGCCCAAAACCTCTTCCATTAATAAAGGGGATTTGTTGGTTACCTCAGGTCTTGGTCGATTATATCCAGAAGGCTATCCTGTGGGGCGTGTTGAATCAATTAAAAGCATCCCCGGTGAGGCGTTTATTAAAGTGGATGTTAGTCCTATTGCCTTACTGAACAGAAATCGATTGGTGTTGCTAATCTGGCCTGATCAAGAGCAAGCTGCATTGACTGAGCAAATCCATGAGCGCCTCAATGCCATAGGAGAAGTCGCATGAACTCGTTGGGCTTGCGTTTATTTGTTGCCGTTATTTTAGCTCTTGCTTTAACCATTCTGCCCTTACCTGAATTATTAACCCACTTAAGACCGCCCTGGGTTCTAATTCTGGTTTTGTATCTGCAATTCTTTTTGCCTAATCAATTCAATTTGTTCGCTGTATTGATAGTTGGTTTACTGCTTGATGTTTTGCTGTCCACCGTGCTAGGAGAACATGCCTTTGCCCTTGCTTTGGTGACCTGGATTGCAAGCAGTAAGGAGCGGCGATTCAACTTTTTCCCCATGTGGCAACAAATGGCTTTAATTGGCTTTTTTTGCTTGTTGTATCAGCTATTAATTTTTATTGTTGAAGCATTCTTAGGCTATCGCATCTCTTTATTGATGTTGTCTG